>NZ_JBKFBI010000114.1:0-19785 GCF_053346095.1 Methylobacterium sp. A52T
GGGCCTCCGCCTGCGCGCGCGCGCCGCCCCGCCACGCGGCCGCGCGGGCCGCCGCCAGGGCCGCGGGCCAGTCCGGCGCGCCGGAGCAGGCTTCCGCGTCCTCGACCATCCCGGCAACCGCGCAGAGCGGCGCCAGGATGCGGCGGACGCTCTCCAGCGCCAGCTGCCGGGTGCGGGCGGCCTCGATCTCCGCCGTGTCGGCGCTGCCCGACAGGCGCAGGACGAAGGCCATCAGCTGCGGCCGCGCCTCGTCCGGCATGGCGTCGTTGAGCCCGAGGGCGTAGGCGGCGGCCGGCCGCGAGAAGCAGGGTGGGCAGTCCGCGCTGGAGCGGATCGCCCGGTAGGGCAGGCCCGCGGCCACCATCGCGGCCTCGTTGATGCAGGTCCCGCCGTCTGGCCCGGGGAAGGGATGCGATCCGGCGAGCAGGCGCCAGTTCAGGATCGTCGCGAAGTCGGGATGCATCGGCGCGCTCCGTCTCGGTGGCGCAGCGTGGCACGCCGCGCCCCGGAAGGCGAGGCCCTTCAGCCGCCGAGGCCCGGGGCGAGGCCCGAGAGCATCGCGACGCCCAGGACCAGCACGAAGGCGGCGGCGACGAGTTCGAGGCCGCCGAGCGCCAGGAGGCCGGCCTGTCCCCGCCCGCCCGCGAGGCGCAGCGCCATCCGCTTGGCGAAGACCGCGAGGCAGGCCAGCGCGGTCGTGGTCATCGCGGTGCCGAGCGCCATCGCCAGGACCGCCAGCACGCCCGCGCCGGGCACGCCCTGCGACACCGCGAAGACGAGGACCAGCACGGCGCCGGCGCAGGGGCGCGTCCCCGCCGCCAGCACCACCCCGGCCCGCTCGCGCCACGTGTCGAGGGTGTCGAGGGCCTGCGGTTCCGGCAGGTGGCTGCAGCCCGGGCCGCAGCCCGCGCCGAGATTGGCGAGGCGACCGGCCTTGCGCCACGTCAGGACCAGCCCGATCAGGGCGACGAGGGCGAAGCTCACGGTCTCGATCAGGGTGCCGGCCCGGGTGATGCTCGCCGCCGTGGCGTTGAGGACCAGCGTGCCGAGGCCGACGATCGCCCCGGCCACGCAGGCCTGGAGCAGCGCGGCGCAGACGCTCAGCGCGGCGCCGCGCCGGAGCGCCCGCTCCCCCGCCAGGATGTAGCCGGCGATCACCGCCTTGCCGTGGCCCGGGCCGGCGGCGTGGAACACGCCGTACGCGAAGGCGAGGCCGATCAGTGGGGTCCAGCTGCCGCCGCCCCGCAGCGCGCTCACCGCGGCGTTGAGGCTCCGGGAGAAGCTCGCCTGCAGCGCCAGGATGACGCCGCCGAGACCCGTGGCGGCCGGCGCGGCCTCGCGGAAGCCGATCCCGAAGGGCGAGCGCGGCGGCGGCGCGGCGAGGCCGGGCGCGACGAGCCACGCGATCGCGGCCGCGAGCAGCGCGGCCAGCGCGATGGCCGCGGCCATGAGGCCGAGCCTCAGCCCCAGCCGTCCCGCCCCGGCGGGGGCGACGATCCCGATGCCTACGGACATGCCACGAGAACCCGGCTGGCGAACTGCACCCCGTAGGTCGAGGCGGCGGTGAGCGCCTCGAAGAAGGCCTCGGTCATGCCCGGCGACCCGGCATCGGCCGTCTTCGGCTGCTCGGTCTTCGGCCGGGTGACCGTGGCGGCGCAGCCCTGGGGCGCACCCGCGAGGGTGGCGGCGTCCGCGCCCTCGGCGAACGAGAAGGCGACAAAGTAGGTCGGGTCGTAGACCTCCAGCGCGGCGACCCCCCGCCCCTGCTGGACCGGGGTCTTCAGGGGCAGCAGGAAGGTCATGACCAGCGCCCGGTCGTCCATGTGCGCCGCCGGCTCCTTCGGATCGCCGAAGGCCTGCTCCTTGCCGCCGACCTTCAGCTTCGTGAAGTAGCCGAACTCGGCGAGGTTGGCGGTGTTCTCGGCGGCGAGCCCGGCGAGTTCCTCCGGGCTGAGCTTGCCGTCCTTGTTGGTGTCGAGGCCCTGCGTGACGAAGGCCGTGTACTCGGGATCGAAGCTCCACGTGTCGCGGACGCCGACGAGCTTGCCGTCCGCGTAGACGAGCTGCGCCTTGGCGGTCACCCAGACGTGCGGGTGGGCGGAGGCCGCCGAGGCGGCGCAGCCGAGGGCGGCGGCCAGCGCAAGGGCGAGGGCGAGCGGTTTCGGGCAGGGCGCGGCGATCAGCATGGACGGTGGCACGCTCGCGGCGGGAGGGAAGCGATCAGGCCGCGTCTTCCTCGCGTGCCGGTTAGGCGAAAGCGAGGCGCTGTCCGGTCGTCGCGCCTGTCCCCGCGCCTGTCCCCGCGCCGGTCACTCGCCCCCGTCGAGGCCCATCAGCTGGAAGCTGACCCGCAGGTCGTTCGACATCGGGATGTCCAGGCGTTCGCCGTTGGGCAGGCGCTTGAGGAACCAGCGCTCGTAGGTCCAGCGCAGCGCCCGCGACTCGGCGAGCCGCGTGAAAGTCTGCTGCACGAGGCCGGCGAGTTCCGGGTCGTCCTTGCGGAACATGATGCCGTAGGGCTCGTAGGAGAGCTTGTCGGGCAGCACCGTGTAGTTCGGCCCGTCCTTCGCGTCCGTGGCGATCAGCCCGTAGAGCAGCACGTCGTCGGTGGCGAAGGCGTCGGCCTTGCCGGCCTTCACCATCGCGTAGGAGGCGGCGTGGTCGGGCGCCGTCACCACCTGCGCGTCGATCTTCAGGCGGGCGAACTGGTCGCGCACGGCCTTCTCGTTGGTGGTGCCGGCCGTGACCACCACGGTCTTCCCGCCGAGATCCCGGTAGGAGGCGATGCCCGACCCGCGCTTCACCAGCAGTTGCGTCGCGCTGATGTAGTCCACCGGCGAGAAGGCGACCTGCTTGCGGCGCTCGGCATTGGCGGTGGTCGAGCCGCATTCGAGGTCGATCCTGCCGGAGGTCACCGCCTCGATGCGGCTCTCGGCCGTGACCGGTGCGTAGCGGATCTTCACCGGCCGGCCGATCGCCGCCTGGATGTCGTCCGCGATCTCGCCGCAGAGGTCGATGGCGTAGCCGATCGGTCGGGGACTCCCGTCCGACTGCTTGCCCTCCACGAAGGAGAACGGCACCGAGCTCTCCCGGTAGCCGAGGACGATCTCCCCGCGCTCGGCGACGCTCCTGAGCGTCCCGGTGAGCACCTCGACGGCGGAGGCGGGCGTCGCCGCCAGCGCCAGCGCCAGAACCGCGACGAGCCGCATCGTCATCACTCCGCCTCCGAAGGGCACCGCATAAGCCACGCCGCGATCCAGGGCGCCCGTGAGAGCGCTCATGAGAGCGGCCGTCCTGCGCCCGCCATCCCGGCGCGCGCAGATTTTCCCGGACCGGCCCCTACTCCGCGGGCGAGGCCATCGTGCCGACATGGTCGAGGCGCTGGTCGGTGGTGCTGAGCTGGCCCTCCCACTTGGCGACCGCCACGGTGGCGACGCTGTTGCCCAGCACGTTGGTGGCCGACCGGCCCATGTCGAGGAACTGGTCGATCCCGATGATCAGCAGCAGCCCGGCCTCCGGGATGTTGAAGTGCGACAGCGTCGCCGAGATCACCACCAGCGAGGCGCGCGGCACCCCGGCCATGCCCTTCGAGGTCACCATCAGCAGGAGCAGCATCGTGAGCTGCTGGCCCCAGCTCAGCGGGATGTTGTAGGCCTGCGCGATGAACATCACCGCGAAGGTGCAGTACATCATCGAGCCGTCGAGATTGAACGAGTAGCCCATCGGCAGCACGAACGACGTGATCCGGTTCGGCACCCCGAACTTCTCCAAGTTCGAGAGCATCTTGGGGTAGGCGGCCTCGCTCGACGCCGTCGAGAAGGCCAGCACGAAGGGCTCCTTGATCAGGTTGAACAGGCGCATGATGCCGCCGCCCCCGAGCAGCAGGAAGCCGACGCCCATCAGCAGCGTCCAGAGCACGCCGAGGCTGATGTAGAACTCCACGAGGAACTTGCCGTAGGTCACGAGCACGCCGATGCCCTGCGTGGTGATCGTCGCCGCGATGGCGGCGAACACCGCCACGGGGGCGAACATCATCACGTAGCCCGTCACCTTGAGCATGACGTCGGCGACGCCCTCGATGCCCTGCGCGAGCAGGCGGCCCTTCTCGCCGAGGGCGGCGAGGCCCACGCCGAAGAAGATCGAGAAGACGACGATCTGCAGGATCTCGTTGTTGGCCATCGCCTCGACGGCGCTCTTCGGCACGAGGTGCGTCACGAACTCCTTGAGGGAGAGCGAGGCCGCCTTGAGCCCGGTGCCGGCCCCGGCATCGGGCAGCGGCAGGTTCAGGTTGTGGCCGGGCTGCATCAGGTTGACCATGATGAGGCCGAGCATCAGAGAGCAGAAGGAGGCGCCGACGAACCAGAGCAGCGCCTTGCCGCCGACCCGGCCGACCGAGGCGGTATCCCCGAGATGGGCGATGCCGACGACCAGTGTGGAGAAGACCAGCGGCGCGATGATCATCTTGATCAGGCGGAGGAACACGTCGGAGACCAGCGCGATGTAGCCCGCGATCTCCTTGGCGGTCTGCGGATCGGGCCAGGTGATGCTGCAGGCGTAGCCCACGGCGATGCCGAGGAGCATGCCGATGAAGATCATCGTCGTGAGTCGCGACCCTGCCATCGGTACTGCTCCTCGCCTGGGCCCGGGATGATCGAGCATTGCAATTCGTTAACGTGTCGCAGGAACTGCGCCACACGCAAGCCCGGCCAGGGGGCGTTACTGGCGTGGTCGACTGTTTTCACGCGACGCTCGGGCGGCGATGAAACCGGTGGCCGGTGTGCTACGGCTGCGGTACGAGACTTGCCCCGCCAAGCTGCCTGCGCTCTCCGTAGGCGGCCCAAGCAACCTGCGCGCGAGAGTTCATGGACGTCTTCGTACAGCAGCTCATCAACGGGCTGACGCTCGGCTCGATCTACGGCCTGATCGCGATCGGCTACACGATGGTGTTCGGCATCATCGGCATGGTGAACTTCGCCCACGGCGACGTCTTCATGGTCTCCTGCTTCATCGCGCTCATCACCTTCCTGCTGCTGACGGTCTGGCTCGGGGTCAGCTCCATCGCGCTGGCCTTCCTGGTGGTGCTGGTGGTCGCCATGGTGCTGACCGCCCTGTGGGGCTGGGCGATCGAGCGGGTGGCCTACCGGCCGCTGCGCGGCTCGTTCCGTCTCGCGCCGCTGATCTCGGCGATCGGCGTCTCGATCTTCCTGTCGAACTTCGTGCAGGTCGTGCAGGGCGCGCGCAACAAGCCGACCCCGCCGATGCTGTCGGGCGGCATCACCCTGTTCGAGCGCGACGGCTACGCGGTGTTCCTGGCCTGGAAGCAGGTGCTGATCATGGCGGTGACCGCCGTGCTGCTCACCGGCTTCTGGTACCTCGTGCAGCGCACGCCCTTCGGCCGGGCGCAGCGCGCCTGCGAGCAGGACCGCAAGATGGCGGCGCTGCTCGGCATCGACGTGGACCGCACGATCTCGCTGACCTTCGTGCTCGGCGCGGCGCTCGCGGCCGTCGCGGGCGTCCTCTACCTCATGTACTACGGCGTCGTGTCCTTCTCGGACGGGTTCGTGCCCGGCGTGAAGGCGTTCACGGCGGCGGTGCTCGGCGGCATCGGCTCCCTGCCCGGGGCGGTGCTGGGCGGCCTGATCATCGGCCTGATCGAGACCTTCTGGTCGGCCTATTTCTCCATCGAGTACAAGGACGTCGCCGCCTTCTCGATCCTGGCGATCGTGCTGATCTTCATGCCGTCGGGCATCCTGGGCCGGCCCGAGGTCGAGAAAGTCTGATGGCCGCCTCGCAGAACGCTCTCCCCGGCTCCGCCATGGCCGGCATCCTGCGCGACGCCGCCCTCTACGCCCTCGTCACCTTCGGCCTCTGCGTCCCGATCATCGCCTACCGGACCGATCCCGGGCCCGGGACCGAGCTGGTGCTCGTGCCGCGCTGGGGGCTGGTGGCGGCGCTCTGCGCGGCGATCTTCGTGCTGCGCCTCGTCCAGCGCCTCGTGCTGCTGCGCCGCGACGCGCGGCGGGCGCTGACCCCCTCCCCGGCCCAGGCCACCGAGGCGGTGCACGGCGAGCCCGACGCCGGGCAGAAGACCTCGAAGGTCGGTCTCTGGCTGTTCATCTTCGTCGCGCTGACCCTGCCGATGATTTCCGCGCTGGCGACGGGCGGCCTGTCCTCGGCCCGCTACTGGATCGACCTCGGCATCCTGATCCTGACATACGTCATGCTCGGCTGGGGCCTGAACATCGTGGTCGGCCTCGCGGGCCTGCTCGACCTCGGCTACGTCGCCTTCTACGCGGTCGGGGCCTATTCCTACGCGCTGCTGTCGACGACCTTCGGCCTGTCGTTCTGGGTCTGCCTGCCGCTGGCGGGCCTGTTCGCCGGCCTGTGGGGCATGATCCTCGGCTTCCCGGTGCTGCGCCTGCGCGGCGACTACCTCGCCATCGTCACCCTGGCCTTCGGCGAGATCATCCGTCTGGTCCTGATCAACTGGACCGACGTCACCGGCGGCGGGGCCGGCATCTCGTCGATCCCGCGGGCGACCTTCTTCGGCATCCCGTTCACGGCGGGCGAGGGCGGGTTCGCCGCGACCTTCGGCATCCCGTACGATTCGATGCACCGGCTGATCTTCCTGTACTACCTGATCCTCGGGCTGGCCCTGATCACCAACTTCGTCACCCTGCGCCTGCGCCGCCTGCCCATCGGGCGGGCCTGGGAGGCCCTGCGCGAGGACGAGATCGCCTGCCGCTCGCTCGGCATCGACACCACCGCCACGAAGCTCACGGCCTTCGCGCTGGGCGCGGCCTTCGGGGGCTTCGCCGGCTCGTTCTTCGCCGTGCGCCAGGGCTTCATCAGCCCGGAGAGCTTCAACTTCCTGGAGAGCGCCATCATCCTGGCGATCGTCGTCCTCGGCGGCATGGGCAGCCAGGTCGGCGTCGCGATCGCCGCGGTGGCGATGGTCGGCGGGCCGGAGATGCTGCGCAATCTCGGGTTCCTGAAGGCCGTGTTCGGCGAGGGCTTCGACCCGAGCGAGTACCGGCTGCTGCTGTTCGGGCTCGCCATGGTCGCCATGATGGTCTGGCGGCCGCGCGGCCTGATCTCGGAGCGGATGCCGTCCGTGTCGCTCGGCCAGCGGCGCGCGGTCTCGGGCGCCCATGTCAGCGAGGGGCACGGCTGATGGCGACGTCCCCCCTCCCCCCGCCGGTGCTCACGGTCGAGCACCTGACCATGCGGTTCGGCGGCCTCACCGCCGTCTCCGACCTGTCCTTCGAGGCGCGCCGCGGCGACATCACCGCGCTGATCGGCCCGAACGGGGCCGGCAAGACCACGGTGTTCAACTGCATCACCGGCTTCTACAAACCCACCGAGGGCATGCTGACGCTGGCGCACGCCGATGGCACGGCGCACCTGCTGGAGCGGCTTCCGAACCACAAGGTGAACCGCACCGCGCGGGTCGCCCGCACCTTCCAGAACATCCGCCTGTTCCAGGGCATGACCGTCCTGGAGAACCTGCTCGTCGCCCAGCACGCGCCGCTGATGCGGGCCTCGGGCTACACGATCCTCGGGCTGCTCGGCCTCAAGATCTACCGGGACGCGCAGGCCGCGGCGATCGAGCGGGCCAAGGCCTGGCTCGAGCGCATCGACCTGATGAAGCGGGCGGATGATCCGGCGGGCGCCCTGCCCTACGGCGCGCAGCGGCGCCTGGAGATCGCCCGGGCGATGTGCACCGACCCGGTGCTGCTCTGCCTCGACGAGCCGGCGGCCGGCCTCAACCCGCGGGAATCGGCCGAGCTGAACGGCCTCCTGCGCCACATCCGCGACGAGCACGACACCTCGGTGCTGCTGATCGAGCACGACATGTCGGTGGTGATGGAGATCTCCGACCACGTGGTCGTGCTCGATTACGGCGTGAAGATCGCCGACGGCTCCCCCGCCGAGGTGCGGGCCGACCCGAAGGTGATCGCCGCCTATCTCGGCGTCGAGGACGAGGAGGTCGAGGCCGTGGAGGCCGAGGTCGGGATCACCGTGCCGCACGGGGACGCGGCGCACACGGGAGCGTCGGCATGAGCGTCGCCGGCATCAACGTCCTCGTCGAGGAGACGCGGGCGATCCAGGCGGGACGGAAGCCGCCGCTCCTCGCGGTGCGCGACGTCTCGACCTATTACGGCAGCGTCGCGGCCCTGCGCGGGGTCGACCTCGACGTGGCCGAGGGCGAGATCGTCACGCTGATCGGCGCCAACGGCGCCGGCAAGTCGACCCTGATGATGACGATCTTCGGCAGCCCCCAGGCGCGCTCGGGGACGATCACCTACGACGGCCGCGACATCACCCGGCTGCCGACCCACGCGATCGCCCGGCTCGGCATCGCCCAGTCGCCGGAGGGGCGCCGGGTCTTCCCGCGCATGACCGTCTACGAGAACCTCCAGATGGGCGCCGCGCTCCATGACGGGCGCTTCTTCGCCGAGGATCTGGAGAAGGTCTGCGCCCTGTTCCCGCGGGTCAAGGAGCGCCTCAACCAACGCGCCGGCACCATGTCGGGCGGCGAGCAGCAGATGCTGGCCATCGCCCGGGCGCTGATGAGTCGCCCGCGGCTGCTGCTGCTCGACGAGCCGTCGCTCGGCCTCGCGCCGCTCGTGGTGAAGGGCATCTTCGACGCGATCCGGGAGCTGAACCGGACCGACGGCATGACGATCTTCCTCGTCGAGCAGAACGCCTACCACGCCCTCAAGCTCGCCCATCGCGGCTACGTGCTGGTCAACGGGCGGGTCACGATGAGCGGGACGGGTCGGGCGCTGCTCGACGATCCGAACGTCCAGGCCGCATACCTGGAGGGGGGCCATTCCGGCCCGGTCGGGGCATGATGCCGTTTTCGGTTGATGCCATTGGCATCCCCGTCTTTGCGAGCGGAGCGAAGCAATCCAGGGCGGCGCCCCACCTTTCGAGGTTGCGCTGCCCTGGGTCACCTCGCTGCGCTCGCGATGACGGCGAGGAGCGCGTTAACCGAAGCAATCGACCGGACATCACATGAGCGTGCTGCAGGGGATCCTGTACGAGGAGCCGTCGGCCTGGCTGTTCCTGCTGGTGACCGTCGTGATGGGCGGGTGGGCCGGATGGATGGCCGCCCGCGGCATCGCCCGGGGCTGGCGGCCCTTCTGGCAATGCGCCCTGGCGCTGCTTCTGGTGGCAGCCGCCGTGCGCTTCATTCACTACGCCCTGTTTTCGGGCACCCTGCTGTCGCTGCACTACTATGCGGTCGACGCGGTCATCGTCATGATCATCGGCGCTGCGGGCTTCCGCTACACGCGGACGCGCCAGATGACGAGCCAGTACCGCTGGCTCTACGAGAAGACCTCACCGCTGACATGGCGCGCACGGGCGCCCGCGGCCGGCGAGGTCCGATGAGTGCGGCCGGATCCGCACGTGCGGTCCTGACACTTAGGGGAAGTACGCGATGAGATCGATTCTGCTGGCCGGGCTCGCCCTCGGCGCGATGGTGGCGGCCGCCCAGGCCGCCGAGGTGAAGCTCGGCGTCGCCGCGCCGATCACCGGCAACAGCGCCGCCATCGGCGCGCAGCTCAAGAACGGCGCGAGCCAGGCGGTCGAGGACCTCAACAAGGCCGGCACGCTGAAGGGCACGACGCTGACCGTGACGGTCGGCGACGACGCCTCCGACCCGAAGCAGGGCGTCTCGGTGGCCAACAAGTTCGCCAGCGACGGCGTGAAGATGGTCGTCGGCGACTACAATTCCGGCGTGTCGATCCCGGCCTCCGACGTCTACCTGGACGCCGGCATCATCCAGGTCACGCCGGCCTCCACGAACGTGAAGTTCACCGAGCGCGGCATGTGGAACACGTTCCGCACCTGCGGCCGCGACGACCAGCAGGGTGCCGTCGCCGGCAACTACCTGGCCGATCACTTCAAGGGCAAGAAGGTCGCCTTCGTCCACGACAAGACCCCCTACGGCAAGGGGCTGGCCGACGAGACGCTGAAGGCCTTCAAGGCCAAGGGCGGCAAGGAGGTCATGTCCGAGGGCATCAACCCGGGCGAGAAGGACTACTCGGCGCTCGTCTCCAAGCTGAAGTCCGCCAACGTCGACGTCGTTTATTTCGGTGGCTACTACACCGAGGCCGGGCTGATCCTGCGCCAGATGCGCGATCAGGGCCTGAAGGCGCCGATGATGGGCGGCGACGGCATGGTCGACCGCGAGCTGGTGGCGATCGCCGGTCCCGCGGCCGAGGGCACGCTGACCACCTTCCCGCCGGACGCCCGGAAGAACCCGAACGCCAAAGCGGCGCTGGCGGCCTTCAAGGCCAAGAACATCGATCCCGAGGGCTACACGCTCTACTCCTACGCGGCCGTGCAGGTCCTGGCCAAGGCGATGGCCGAGACCGGCTCCAGCGACGGGAAGAAGCTCGCCGAATGGCTGCACCAGGGCAAGCCGGTGGACACGGTGGTCGGCCCGATCGCCTACGACAAGAAGGGCGACATCACCCGGCCCGACTACGTCATGTACGAGTGGAAGAAGGGACCCGACGGCAAGATCGACTACAGCGGCAATGAGCTGACGAAGTAAGCCGCGGCCACGAGCCGGGTTTTCAGTCCGACGCCGCCTCCCGATACCGCGGGGGGCGGCGTCGTCGTTTTCTATACCGTGGATTCGTCAGCTTTCCGGGCGGATCCGTCCTCCGCACCGCGTGCGTACGCCTAAGAAGTGTGCATGATGCCGCCGGCGCGAGCGTGAGGCCGGCTCAGCGCTTGGGAGGAGGCCATGAGGACGGCAGGGACCGCATCTGCGGACGTGCGCAGAGGCTTGGCCGCAACTTGTCCGTACTCAGCCGCAGGCTCGCGCGGCGCATCGCGCTTTCTCCCGGCACCATCATTGCAAAGGCGTCGCCCGAGCGGGCGGGCCCGCGTACCCCGCCGCCGGCCGATGTCGTTCGGCCCGATCCAGGAGTTCCGTACCGATGCAGTCTGATATCGCTCGCCGCGGCGCCGCCGCGGCGCTGGGCCTGACCCTCGCCCTCGCTCCGATGAGCGTCGGGGCGCAGGAGCTGACCGGCACCCTCAAGAAGGTGAAGGACGCCAACGCCATCGTCATCGGCTACCGCGACGCCTCCGTGCCGTTCTCGTATCTCGGCGCCGATCAGAAGCCGATCGGCTACGCGATGGACATCTGCTACAAGATCGCCGACGCGGTGAAGGCCAAGCTCAACCTCCCGAACCTCGAGGTGAAGCTCAACCCGGTCACCTCCGCCACCCGCATCCCGCTGATGGCGAACGGCACGATCGACCTCGAGTGCGGCTCGACCACCAACAACGCCGAGCGCGAGAAGCAGGTTTGGTTCACCAACTCGCACTTCCTGACCGCGACCCGCTACGTCTCGAAGAAGTCGGCCAACCTGCACACGATCGAGGACCTGAAGGGCAAGACCGTCGTGTCGACCTCGGGCACCACGAACATCAAGCAGATCAACGAGGCCAACACGGAGCGCAAGCTCGGCCTGACGATCCTGCCGGCCAAGGACCACGCCGAGGCGTTCCTGATGGTCGAGACCGGCCGCGCCGCCGCCTTCGTGATGGATGACGTGCTGCTCGCCTCGCTCGCCGCCTCGTCGAAGGACCCCTCCGCCTACGAGATCTCCACCGAGGCCCTGTCGAAGCCCGAGCCCTACGGCATCATGCTCCGCAAGGACGACACCGAGTTCAAGAAGGTCGCGGACGACGCCACCGCCAAGCTCTACACGAGCCCCGAGGGCAAGGCCCTCTACGACAAGTGGTTCACCCAGCCGATCCCGCCGCGCAACATCAACCTCAACCTGCCGATGAGCGCGGAGATGAAGAAGCAGTTCACGACCCCGATCTCGAGCCCCGATCCGGCGGCCTACTGAGACCCGTTCGGTCCGGTTACATGCCATGATGCGCACCGCGGGCTCCGGCCCGCGGTGCGTCTCTGTAAGTTCACAGTAGAAGCGGCGCGATGAACTACAACTGGAACTGGCGGATCTTCTTCGACGCCTCGCCGGAGGGCAACGGCACGTATCTCGACATGCTGCTCTCGGGCCTCATGTGGACGATCACGACCGCGCTCTGCTCCTGGGTGATCGCCTTTTTCCTGGGCTCCCTGGTCGGCGTGATGCGCACCCTGCCGTCGAAGCCCGCGAACGCGATCGGCACGGCCTATGTCGAGCTGTTCCGCAACGTGCCGCTGCTGGTGCAGATGTTCCTCTGGTACTTCGTGCTGCCCGAAGTGGTCCCGACCCGGATCGGCGACGCGATCAAGCAATTGCCGGACGCGCCGTTCTACACGGCGGTGGTCTGCCTCGGCTTCTTCACCGCGTCGCGCGTGGCCGAGCAGGTCCGCGCCGGCATCCAGTCGCTGCCGCGGGGCCAGCGCATGGCCGGCACCGCCATGGGCTTCACGACCTATCAGACCTACCGCTACGTGCTGCTGCCCAACGCCTACCGGATCATCCTGCCGCCGATGACCTCGGAATTCCTCAACAATCTCAAGAACACGTCGGTGGCGCTGACCATCGGCCTGCTGGAACTGACCGCCCGGGCCCGCTCGATGCAGGAATTCTCGTTCCAGGTGTTCGAGGCCTTCACGGCCGCGACGATCCTCTACGTGATCATCAACCTCGTGGTCGTCACGGCGGCGACCTTCCTGGAGAAGGCGGTCGCCATCCCCGGCCAGCGCTGAGGGCCGCCCGCTTCCGCTCCGCCACCCCGCCCGACGGCCACCCATAACAGGCCCCGATGCTCTCGAATTTCGACTTCTCCGTCATCGTCTCGTCCCTGCCCTACCTGTTCGGTCAGGGCATGGTCTTCACCGTGACGCTCACCGCGATGGCCGCCGTGGGCGGCGTCATCATCGGCACGCTGCTGGCGATGGCGCGCCTGTCGGGCATCCCCGGCCTGTGGCACGTCGCCAAGGGCTACGTCGAGCTCTGCCGCTCGCTGCCGCTGGTTCTGGTGATCTTCTGGTTCTACTTCCTGGTGCCGTATATCGGCGCCTACCTGACCGGATCCACGACGCCGATCCAGGTCGGCGCCTTCCCGTCGGCCCTGATCACCTTCATGGCCTTCGAGGCGGCCTACTTCTCGGAGATCATGCGCGCCGGCATCCAGTCGATCCCGAAGGGTCAGACGGCCGCCGCCCAGGCCCTCGGGATGAACTACTGGCAGACCATGGGCAACGTGATCCTGCCCCAGGCCTTCCGCAACATGCTGCCGCTGCTGCTGACCCAGACCATCATCCTGTTCCAGGACACGTCGCTGGTCTACGTGCTCTCGCTCACCGACTTCATGGGCGCCGCCTCGAAGGTCGCCCAGCGCGACGGCCGTCTCGTCGAGATGTATGTCTTCGCCGCCGTGGTCTATTTTGCGATCTGCTTCTCGGCCTCGTACCTCGTGCGCCGCCTGCAGCGCCGCGTGGCCATCATCCGCTGACCGACACTGGAGACCGTGTCATGACCTCGTCCCCGATGCCGGCCCCCACCGCCGCCGAACCTGTCGCCGATGCCAGCCACGCGCCGAAGGATGCCGGCCTGCAGCCGGGCAGCTTGATCTCCGGCGCCCAGGCGGTGGCCCCCGGCGAGACGATGATCGCCATCGACAACATCAGCAAATGGTACGGCGACTTCCAGGTGCTGACGAACTGCAGCACCCAGGTCGCCAAGGGCGAGGTCGTGGTCGTCTGCGGTCCCTCGGGCTCGGGCAAGTCGACCCTGATCAAGTGCGTCAACGCCCTGGAGCCCTTCCAGAAGGGCCAGATCACGGTGGCCGGCACGAAGGTCGCCGACAAGGCCACCAACCTGCCGAAGCTCCGCTCGCGGGTCGGCATGGTGTTCCAGCACTTCGAGCTGTTCCCGCACCTGTCGATCACCGACAACCTCACCATCGCCCAGCGCAAGGTGCTGGGCCGCAGCGGCGAGGACGCGAAGAAGCGCGGCCTCGACCTGCTCGCCCGCGTCGGCCTGGGCGCCCACGCGAACAAGTTCCCGGGCCAGCTCTCGGGCGGGCAGCAGCAGCGCGTCGCCATCGCCCGGGCCCTCGCCATGAACCCGGTGGTGATGCTGTTCGACGAGCCGACCTCGGCGCTGGACCCCGAGATGGTCGGCGAGGTGCTCGACGTGATGGTGGAGCTCGCCAAGGAGGGCATGACCATGATGGTCGTGACCCACGAGATGGGCTTCGCCCGCAAGGTCGCCGACCGGGTGATCTTCATGGATCGCGGCGAGATCGTCGAGGACGCCCGGAAGGACGAGTTCTTCGGCAGCCCCCGCTCCGAGCGCGCGCAGACCTTCCTGTCGAAGATCCTGCAGCACTGACGGCGGGCCGTCAGGCCAGCGCCTCCTGCGCGGCCCGGTATTCCCGGCCGTGCCGACAGTAGCCCTCGACGATGCGGATCATCATGGCGCGCTTCTCGGCGTCGAGGGGCCCGAGGATGCGCGCCGGGCGGCCGCCCCAGAGGTAGCCGGCTTCCAGGATCTGCCCGGGATCGGTGGTGGCCCCGGCCGCCAGCATGACGTCGTCGGCGATGAGGGTGCCGGCCGCGATCGTCGCGCCGATGCCGATCAGCGCCCGCGCCCCGATCCGGCAATCGGCGATCCGGACATTGTGGGCGATGGTCGTGTCCCGCCCGATGATCACCCCGTCCGCCCGGGTGCGGATGACCGTGTTGTCCTGGATGTTGGTGTCCGCGCCGACCACGATCGGTCCGACTTCCGCGTTGAGGTCGCAGCAGAACAGCACGCTCGCGCCGGCACCGAGGCTCACCCGGCCGCGCAGGCGGGCGGTGCGCGCCACGAAGACGCTGTCCTCGACCTCCGGCGCCTCCCCGGCCGGGAGCGCGGGCCCGTCGCCCATCCGCTCGCGCAACCGCTCGGCCCGCTCGGCGACCTCGTCGGATCCGATCGCGCGGCTGGGACGGGCCGGGCTGCCCGCGTAGGCGAAGCCGCCGGGCAGCGTCGCCCGGGGGAAGACCGTCGCGCCAGCCTCGAGGATCGCGCCGTCGCCGACCTCGGCGCCGTCGAGGATCACCACGTCGTCCTCGACGACGACGTCGGAGCCGAGCGTGCAGGCGTGGACCACGCTGTTGCGCCCGACCGTGACCCGGTCGCCGCACCGGGTGCCGTGCGTCGCGGTGGCGATGTGCACCGTCGAGCGGTGGCCGAGCCAGAAGCGGTCGCCGAGGGTGACGGTCTGGCCGTCCGCGCGAATCACCGCCTCGTCGCCGATCCAGGCCTGCGCGCCGATCCGGGCGGCGCCGATCACCGTGCTGCCGCGGCCGCACCAGACGGGGCGACTGGCGAAGTCCGGCTGCGCGCCGTCGTAGGGCAGGATCAGGTCGGGGGTCACGCGGGTATCCTTCTCCAGCGCCGTCCGGAGCGCGCGGGGACATCCGGACGATGGCGGGCCGCGCGCCGGGCCGGCAGGGCGCGACGGACCGTGTCATATAGAGGCGGGACCGGGTGTGACAGGGACGGGGCTGGTCCGCGAAGCCGGGGACTCCTATGGATCGGGCCATGAGCGCCCCCGTCCCGAGCGTCGGCATCCAGGCCGAGCCCTTCGACACCGCGGCCGAGATCGCCGGCCTGAGCGCCGCGCTGGGCGGTCGGGCCGGCGCCGTCGTGACCTTCACCGGCCTGTGCCGCGACGAGGGCGGGCGGTTGACCGCCCTCGAGCTGGAGCACTACCCCGGCATGGCCGAGGCCGAGATCCGGCGCGTCGCCGACGAGGCGATGGCGCGCTGGCCGCTCCAGGCCCTGCGGGTGATCCACCGGCACGGCCTGGTCCGTCCGGGCGACGGCATCGTGCTGGTGGTCACCGCCGCCAGCCACCGGGTCGCGGCGTTCGAGGCCGCGGACTTCCTGATGGACTACCTCAAGACCCGCGCCCCGTTCTGGAAGCGGGAGCACCTCGCCGACGGCACGACCGGCGGCTGGGTCGAGGCGGCGGCCCACGACGAGGCCGCGGCCGGCCGCTGGGCCTGATGGCAGTGCCCGGGGCCGCGCTCGGGCTGCCCCAGGGCGCGCGACGACCGGCGCGATGATCGGCGCCGCGCCCCTTGGCGCCGACGCGCGCGAGTCCGGGACGGACCACGCCGCCGGGCCGATGGCCGGTGTCGAAGGGCCGTCCCGGGCAGGGGGGCGGACCCTGTCGGTCGACGTCGGTGCCGACGGTGAGGCGGCCGTAGCCCGCAGTCCGGCGACGTGCGCGGACGACGCGCGAACGCGCATCCCCAGCCCGGGTCGCACAGAAGCCGTCCCCCGGGCTTGACCCTTGAGAGCCCGCGGCGTTCGTGAGCCCGCGGTTGAGGAGCGACGATGTCGGACAGCAGCCTTCAGGAACTGGACGGTCCCGTCGGGCCCTGGCGCGGGGCCGCACCGCTCGCGGCTTCCGGGATCGCCGTCGTGTGCTTCGTGGCGGCGCTGGCCCTGGCCTGGATGTCGGCCGGCACGCTCCTGCTCATCTTCGCCGGGGTGCTCCTCGGCGTGTTCCTCGACGGCCTGACCCGCGGGCTCGGCCGCGTCCTGCCGCTCCCGCGCGGATTGCGGCTGTCCCTCGCCAGCGTCGCGGTCGCGGTCGCGGTGATCGGCTTCGGGAGCTACGGCGGCGCCACCATCGTCCAGCAGGGCCGCGACCTCGGGACGACGATCAAGGATCAGGCCGGAACCGTCACCGGCTGGCTGTCGGAGCGCGGCATCGACGTGCCGAGCCTCGCGCCGCAGGGCGGTGGCAAGGACGGCTCGACCGATTCGGGTCAGCGTGAGGGGGGGCTCGGCGGCCTCGCGAACGGACTCCTGAAGGGCAGCAGCTCGATCGTCTCGGATGCCGGCAGCGTCCTCGGACCGGCCGCGGCCGTGATCCTCGGCCTGTTCGACGCCCTCGGCAACCTCCTGGTGATCGCCTTCCTCGGCCTCGCCTTCGCGGCCGACCCGAAGGCCTACCGGGACGGCGTGGTCCGGTTCGTGCCGCCGGCGAAGCGCTGGCGCGCCAGCCAGGTCCTCGACGGGGCCGGCGAGACCCTCCGCCACTGGCTGTTCGGCCAGCTGATCATCATGGCGGTGATCTTCCTGTGCACCTGGGCCGGCCTCGCCTTCCTGGGTATCGGCGGCGCGCTGATCCTCGGCCTGCAGGCGGGCCTGCTCGCCTTCGTGCCCACGGTCGGGCCGCTGGTGGCGGGCCTCGTCATCGTCCTGGCCGCCCTGGCTTCGGGCACGAAGGCGGTGATCGGCGCGATCGGCGTCTATCTCGCGGTCCAGTGCCTGGAGAGCTACGGCCTGACGCCGTTCATCCAGAAGCGGGCGCTCGACATCCCGCCGGCCACGATCTTCGCCGGCCAGCTGATCCTGGGCGTGATCTTCGGGCTCTGGGGCATCGCCCTCGCCCTGCCGCTGATGGCGGTGATCAAGGTCCTGCTGGAGCAGCTCTACGTGGAGGACACGCTCCACGAGCAGCCGAGCAGCTGAGAGCCCCGCCCGCCCGCGCCGTCGACGGGCGCGGGCGGGCGGTCAGCTGCGCAGCGCGGCCTCGATCATCCGGGCGATCGCCAGGGCACGGCCGTCGTCGCCGAAGCGGCCGATCACCTGGACGCCCACCGGCAGGCGGTGGCCGGGCACCGGCACGTTCACGCAGGGCACGCCCATCAGCGTCCACAGCTGGTTGAACCGCGGGTCGCCGGTCGAGACCAGGGTCGCGGGCGCCGGGCCCGGCGCCGAGAAGGTCAGGATCGCATCGTAATCGGCGAAGAGGCCCTTCAGCACCCGGCGGGCGTGATGGCCGTGGCGGCGCCCGTCGTCGTACTGGGCCGGGCTGATCGTCGCCCCGTCATCGAGATGGGCGCGGGTGCGCGGCGGCAGCGCGTCGGCCTGCGTGTCGTACTCCCAGGCCAGCGCCAGCCGACCCTCGTAGTTCTGGATGAGGCGGTGGCGCTCCCAGGCCTGCGCCAGCTCCGCCGGCAGGGCGAGGTCGCTCACCCGCGCCCCGGACCGCTCGGCCGCCTGCCGGGCCCGGGTGAGCGCCGCTTCGGCCTCCGGCTCGGGGGCGCCGGCGAAGTCCTGCCGCACCACGGCGATGCGCGGCGCCGAGCCCCCCTCCGCCCGCTCGATCTCCGGCCGCCCGGTGACGAGCGCGAGGGCGTGGGCGACGTCCGCGACCCCGGCGGCGAACAACCCCACCGTGTCGAGGGCCCACGAGTAGGTCTTCACGCCGACCGTGGGGATCAGCCGGAACGACGGCTTCACCGCCGCGCAGCCGCAGAAGCTCGCGGGCCGGATCACCGAGCCCGCCGTCTGCGTGCCCAGGGCCAGCGGCAGCATCCCGGCGCCGACGGCGGCGGCCGAGCCCGCCGAGGAGCCCCCCGGCGTGTGGCCGGGATCGTGCGGGTTGACCGTCTCGGTCGGATCGCTGCTGGCGAAGGCCGTGGTGGTGGTCTTGGCGAGGGCGACGGCACCCAGCTGCTTCAGCCGGCTCACGACCGCGGCGTCGCCCCGGGGCTTCCAGCCGGCGTAGATCGGAGAGCCCATCTGGGTCGGCAGGCCCGCGCTGTCGATGATGTCCTTCACGCCGACCGCGATGCCGGCGAGCGGCCCGGTCTCGGGGATCGCCGGCGCCGCGTCGAGGGTGACCAGCGCGCGCAGGTCCGGCTCCCGCGCGGCGATCGCGACGCGGCACAGGTCGATCGCGCCCGCGGGCGTCAGGGTGCCGGCTTCGATGCGGGCGCGGAGGTCGAGAAGCGAGAGCATAATGCATTCAGTCCGCGGTCCGCGGCGCTGTCAACCGAGACGCCACAGCCGACGGCATTCCCGAAACGCCGTTGACGAACGCTTTACGCGACCGTGCGCATCGTCCGGGTCATGTGGCGTGGCGTATCCCTGTTCTCGGCCCTGGCGCTGTTCGGTGCGGGCCTCACCGCGTGCTCGATCAACCATTTCGAGCGACGTGAACCGTGGCGCGATCAGGCGGAGCAGGTCTGCCTGGCCAAGAAGCTCGTCGAGCCCTCGGAGTACATCACGCCCATCGCGGCGATGGATGGCCCGGGGCCCTGCGGCATGCAGCAGCCCTTCCGGGTGACGCGGCTCGGGGGCGGCTCGGTGCTGCTGAAGCAGCGGATGACGCTGGGCTGCCCGGCGCTGGCCGAGGCCGAGGCGTGGCTCGCCGACACGATCCAGCCGGCCGCCAACCTCTACTTCGGCGTGCCGGTGGCCGAGATCAACGCCGGATCCTATTCCTGCCGCGGCCGCAACAACCAGCCCGGCGCCAAGCTCTCCGAGCACGGCTTCGGGAACGCGATCGACGTCATGTCGATCAAGCTCGCCGACGGCCACGTGATCACCGTCAAGGGCGGCTGGCGCGGCACGGAGGCCGAGCAGGGCTTCCTGCGCGAGATCTTCCTGGGCGCCTGCCAGCGCTTCACCACCGTGCTGGCGCCCGGCTCGAACGTGTTCCACTACGATCACATCCACGTCGATCTCGCCCGGCACGACCCGCGCGGTCTGCGCCGGATCTGCAAGCCGCTGATCAAGTTCACGCCGCAGCTCGGCACCGGGGCCGAGCGGCCGCTGAGCCGTCCGATCCCGCCGCAGCGCCAGCCCGCCGGCCCTCAGGCGCCGGTGGACGTCGAGGAGGACGATCCCTACGGCGTGTCGCCGATGTCGAAGGCCGGGAGCGCGACCCAGGTCGCCCGGGCGCCCGCCCGGCCCCTCGACCGGCCGGCCGCGGCCTCGGCTTACACGGCGGCGCCGCCCGCGCGGCCGGCGCCGCGGGTCGCCGCCGCCCACGAGG
>NZ_JBKFBI010000115.1:0-19484 GCF_053346095.1 Methylobacterium sp. A52T
GCTGGGCCGCCGGCGGCGGCGTCGAGTACGCCCTGCCCACCGACTCGTTCCTGAACTTCTTCCGCTCCTCGGCCGTCACCCTCAAGGTCGAAGGCCTCTACGTCAGCCTCGACCGCCAGAAGAACTCGGCCGGCGGCGTGTTCTACGGCAATCTCCTGCCCCCGAACGGCACCGCCTACCTCAACGGCGCCGCTGCCAAGACCGAGTTCGCCGTCGTCCGCGCCGGCCTGAACTACAAGTTCGGATCCTACTGAGACCGGATGCCGGAGCCGGCTCTGCCGGCTCCGCGCTCCCGAAGGGCCCGGCCGCAAGGCCGGGCCCTTTCGCGTTTCGGGACCGCGAACCGGCCTCGGCGGGTGCGACAGGGAGGGCCGGAACCGCGCGGGCCGCCCGCGATTGAGACCGCGGCGCCCCTCAGTGACCCGGACAGGGCCTTCCACGCAGGGACCGGGCGCGCGGAGCGATCAGCCATGCGAAGCCGAATCCTTCTCCTGTCGCTCGCGGCCCTCGGCCTCGCGAACGCGCCGGCCTCCGCGCAGGACGCCAGCGTGATCGGCAAGGACACGATCCTGCCGGCCACGGGACCGGGAACCTCGATGGACGGCAAGGGGGGCGGGCGGCTGACGGAGGCGGCGAGCGCCGAGGACGCCGCCAAGCGTCAGGGGCTCAAGCCCGTCACCTTCCTGACCACGAAGATGATCGGCGTGACGGTGCGCAACGCCGCGGGCGACAGCGTCGGCAAGATCGAGGACCTGCTCATCGCCGATGGCGGGACGCTCAAGGCCGTCGTGATCGACGTCGGCGGCTTCCTCGGCCTCGGCAGCAAGCTCATCGCGGTCGAGCCGGGCGCCCTCGTGCTGCGTCCCGGCGGCGACCGCTTCTCGGCGGTCCTCAACATGGGCAAGGACACGGTGGCGGCGGCCCAGCCCTTCGACCCGGCCAAGGTGATCGCGCCGCCCCGATAAGGCGCGACCGAAACCCGTCACCCGTCTTTGCGAGCGCAGCGAAGCAATCCAGGGCAGCGCGACTTCGGTGAACGTGGCGCTGCTGGGTTGCTTCGCTCCGCTCGCAATGACGGCGCGGGCGCCATCGACCGACGCGGCGCGGCCGCGCCGGCGCTCCGGCGTCAGATGTCGAGGTCGGCGCCCTCGGCGAAGGCCGCGCGCTCGCTGATGAAGGCGAAGCGCGCCTCGGGCTTGTTGCCCATCAGGCGCTCGACCGTGTCGCCGGTCGATTCCCGGGCCTCGTCCAGGACCGCGACGCGCAGCAATGTGCGCTTCCTCGGATCCATGGTGGTCTCCTTGAGCTGGGCCGGCATCATCTCGCCGAGGCCCTTGAACCGCCCGATCTCGACCTTGCCGCCCTTGAACACCGTCTTGACGATCCGCTCCCGATCCGCGTCGTCCCGGGCATACGCCACCTTCGAGCCCTGCTGCAGCCGGTAGAGCGGCGGGATCGCGAGGTAGAGGTGGCCGCGGTCGATCAGCCTCGGCATCTGGCGGTAGAAGAAGGTGATCAGCAGCGAGGCGATGTGGGCGCCGTCGACGTCGGCGTCCGTCATGATGATCACCTTCTCGTAGCGCAGGTCCGCCTCGCGGAAGGCCGCCCCGGTGCCGCAGCCGAGCGCCAGGGTGAGATCCGAGATCAGCTGGTTGGCGCCGAGCTTGTCGCGCGAGGCCGAGGCGACGTTCAGGATCTTGCCGCGCAGCGGCAGGATCGCCTGGGTCGCCCGGTCCCGGGCCTGCTTGGCCGAGCCGCCGGCCGAGTCGCCCTCGACGATGAAGATCTCAGAGCCCGCGGTGCCCGCCGCCGAGCAGTCGGCGAGCTTGCCGGGCAGGCGCAGCTTGCGGGTCGCGCTCTTGCGGGCGACCTCCTTCTCCTGGCGGCGGCGCAGGCGCTCCTCGGCCCGGTCGATCACCCAGTCGAGGAGCTTGTTGGCCTGGGCCGGGGAGGCGGCGAGCCAGTGGTCGAAGGCGTCGCGCACCGCCGTCTCGACGATGCGCTGCGCCTCCACGGTGGCGAGCTTGTCCTTGGTCTGGCCCTGGAACTCGGGCTCGCGGATGAAGACCGAGAGCATCGACGCGCAGGTCGCCATGACGTCGTCGGTGGTGACGGCAGTCATGCGCTTGGCCTGGTTCACCCGCTCGGCATGCTCGCGCAGGCCGCGCAGCAGGGCGACGCGCAGGCCCGCCTCGTGGGTGCCGCCCTCGGGCGTCGGGATTGTGTTGCAGTAGGAGTGCGAGATCCCGTCCTCGGCGACCATCCAGGCCACCGCCCACTCGAGCGACCCGTGCGAGCCCGGCTTGGTGATCTTGCCGGAGAACATCGCCTCGGTGACGAGCTCCTTCCCGTCGATGTCGCGGGCGAGGTAGTCGCGCAGCCCGTCGGGGAAGCGGTGCACCGCCTCGGCCGGCACGTCCTCCAGCCCCTCGAGGAGGGCAGGGGCGCAGCGCCAGCGGATCTCGACGCCGCCGAAGAGGTAGGCCTTGGAGCGCGCCATCTTGAACAGGCGGCGCGGGTCGAACTTCAGCGAGCCGAAGATCTGGGCATCGGGATGGAAGCGGACGCGGGTGCCGCGCCGGTTCTGCACCCGGCCGACCAGTTCCAAGGCCCCTTGGGCATGACCGCGCGAGAACGTCTGGCGGTAGAGGGTCTGGTTGCGCGCCACCTCGACCTCGAGCAGGTCGGAGAGCGCGTTCACCACCGAGATGCCGACGCCGTGCAGGCCGCCCGAGGTCTCGTAGACCTTCGAGTCGAACTTACCGCCGGCGTGCAGCGTGGTCATGATGACCTCGAGCGCCGATTTGCCGGGAAATTTCGGGTGCGGGTCGACCGGGATGCCGCGGCCGTTGTCGGTCACCACGAGGGCGCCGGATTCCTCCAGCTCCACCTCGATGAAGCTGGCATGGCCGGCGACCGCCTCGTCCATCGAGTTGTCGATCACCTCGGCGAAGAGGTGGTGCAGCGCCCGCTCGTCGGTGCCGCCGATATACATGCCGGGCCGCCGCCGGACGGGCTCCAGCCCCTCCAGCACCTCGATGTCGGAGGCGGTGTAGCCGCCCTCGGGCTCGGCGGCCGCGAGCGTCGCCACGGAGGCCGCCGAATCCAGCCGCCGCCGCGGCTCGGGCGGGCGGGCCGCGGCGCCCTTGCCGCCCGGCCCGAACAGGTCCCGCGCCGGATCGCTCACGCGCGGCCTCCTGGCGCGCGGCGCGTCGGCCGGCTCGGCTTCGCGCAGACGGGTCTTGGGACGGGTCTCGGGTCGTGGAGCATGCGCCTTCATCCCCGCATGATAGCGGAACAAACCATAAACATCAAAGCCGTTCGCCCTGCGGCGAGGCGATCGCATCATCGCATGCTGCGCCGCCGCGAGCGAGGGCCGCGTCCGTGCCGGGACACGGTTCCGCGCGCCGGGCCGTCATCACGACGTTGCACAACAATGGGTTAAGGCTTTCTCGTGACCCGCATGCCCGGCTTCCACAGGCGACGCCCGGAACAGAACGGGACGATCGACGTTGGTGGCGGAGATAAATCTTGACCGTGGTCAGGGAGCCGCAGTCCATGAGCGACGCCGCGATCGAGGCCCGCCGCCTCACGTTGATCCGCTTCGAGCACGCGGCCGGCGCCGCCTTCGGCTGCGACGACGACGCGGCCGGCGTGCCGCCCGCCCGGGCGTTGGTCAATGCCACCACGATCACCTTGGCGACCTTCGCGACCGCGGTCGCGGCGACGATCACCTACTTGGTCTGAACCCGATCGCTGACCGCAACCCGCGGTGAGGGGCGGCAACGCTGCCTCTGCCGCGTCCTTGCGAGCGGAGCGAAGCAACCCAGTCGGCGCCACGGTCGAACGCCTCGCGCTGCACTGGGTTGCTTCGCTCCGCTCGCAAGGACGGGCGGGCTCGCCGGCCCACCTCGGCCTCGTCCACGAACGCTTCAGCCCGCGCTCGACGTCTTCGCAGCCGCCTTCTTGGCCGCCGGCTTCTTGGCGGCGGTCTTCTTGGCCGCCGGCTTGTCGCCGCTCGCGGCCCGCGCCGACCCTTTCCGGACCGCCCCGCGCTTCGCCGGCTTGCCGCCGCCCGCGGCGCGCTTGGCGTTCACCAGGGTGATCGCCTCGTCGAGGGTCAGCGCCTCGGCGCTCATCGTCTTCGGCAGCGTGGCGTTGACCTCGCCGTCCGTGACGTAGGGCCCGTACTTGCCGGCCTTGACCACGAGGTCGCGGCCGCTGGCCTCGTCCTTGCCCAGCGGCCGGCCGGGATCGGCGGCCGGGCGGCCGCGGCCGCCGCCCTGCTCCTTGGCGACGATCAGGTCGATGGCGCGGTTAGCCCCGATCTCCAGCACGTCGTCGTCCTTGCCGAGATTGGCGTAGGTCTTCCCGTGCTGCACGTAGGGTCCGAACCGGCCGAGATTGGCCAGGATCGGCTCGCCGGTCTCGGGATGGCGGGCCACCTCCCGCGGCAGCGCCAGCAGGGCCAGCGCCTTGTTGAGATCCACGTCCGAGGAGCTGAGCCCCTTGGGCAGCGACGAGCGCTTCGGCTTCTCGGCGCCCTTCTCGGCGGAGGCCTCGCCGAGCTGGAGGAACGGCCCGAACCGGCCGTCGCGCAGCGTCACCGGCAGGCCGGTCGCGGGATCGTCGCCCAGCACCCGCACGCCCGGCTGGCCGCCCTCGGCCGAGGAGCCGTCGCCGTCGCCGTCGACGCCCGAAGCCGAGAGCTGCCGGGTGTACTTGCATTCCGGGTAGTTCGAGCAGCCGATGAAGGCGCCGAATTTGCCGAGCTTCAGCGACAGCTGGCCCGAGCCGCAGGTCGGGCAGGTGCGCGGGTTCGAGCCGTCGCCCTTGTCGGGGAAGATGTGCGGCCCGAGGAGGCCGTTCAGCGCCTCCAGCACGTCGGCGACGCGCAGCTCCTTGGTCTCGCCGATCGCCGCGGAGAAGTCGCGCCAGAAGTCGCGCAGCACCGCCCGCCAGTCGATCTCGGCGTTGGAGACCCGGTCGAGCTGCTCCTCGAGGCCGGCGGTGAAGTCGTACTCGACGTAGCGCCGGAAGAAGCTCTCGAGGAAGCCCGTGACGAGCCGCCCCTTGTCCTCCGGCTGCAGCCGCTTCTTCTCGATCTTGACGTACTCGCGATCCCGCAAGGTCTGGAGAACCGCGGCATAGGTCGACGGGCGGCCGATGCCGAGCTCCTCCATGCGCTTCACGAGGCTCGCCTCGGAGTAGCGCGGCGGCGGCTCGGTGAAGTGCTGGGTCGAGCTGATCCGCTCGCGGGCGAGCGGGTCGCCGGCCTTCATGGGCGGCAGGCGGCGGCTCTCCTCGTCCTCCTCGTCGTCCTTGCCCTCCTGGTAGAGGGTCAGGAAGCCGTCGAACTTCACCACCTGGCCGGTGGCGCGCAGGTCGATGGTCCGCGGTCCGACCTTGGCGGTGACGTCGACGGTGGTCCGCTCCAGTTCGGCCGATTCCATCTGGCTCGCCATGGTGCGGGTCCAGATCAGCTCGTAGAGCCGGGCCTGCTCGGGCTCGAGGTGGCGCGCCACCGTCTTGGGCAGGCGGCCCATGTCGGTGGGGCGCACCGCCTCGTGGGCCTCCTGGGCGTTCTTGGCCTTGACGCTGTACTTGCGCGGAACGTCCGGCACGTAGCGGTCGCCGAACTCCTTGCCGATCACCCGGCGGGCGTCCTGGATCGCCTCCGGCGCCATGTCGACGCCGTCGGTCCGCATGTAGGTGATGATGCCGACCGTCTCGCCGCCGATGTCGACGCCCTCGTAGAGGCGCTGGGCGACCCGCATGGTCTGGGCCGGCGCCATCCCGAGCTTGCGGGAGGCCTCCTGCTGCAGGGTCGAGGTGGTGAAGGGCGGCTGCGGGTGGCGCTTGGCGGGCTTGGCCTCGACGCTCGCCACCTGGAAGGTCGCGAGTTCGAGGTCGCGCTTGAAGGCGGCCGCCTCCTCGCCCGTGCCGACGTCGAGGCGCTGGATCCGCTTGCCGTCCGCGCCCACGAGGCGGGCCTCGAAGGTCGCGCCGTCGGCGGTCGTCAGCGTCGCGATGAGCGTCCAGTACTCGCGCGGCTTGAACCGCTCGATCTCCATCTCGCGCTCGACCACGAGCCGGAGCGCCACGGACTGCACGCGCCCGGCCGAGCGGGCGCCCGGCAGCTTGCGCCACAGGACCGGCGAGAGGTTGAAGCCCACGAGATAGTCGAGCGCCCGGCGCGCCAGATAGGCGTCGACCAGCGCTTGGTCGATCTCCCGCGGCTTGCGCATCGCCTGCTCGACCGACGCCTTGGTGATGGCGTTGAAGGTCACGCGCTCGACCGGGATGCCCTTGAGCGCCTTGCGGGCGGTGAGCGCCTCCAGCACGTGCCAGGAGATCGCCTCGCCCTCGCGGTCCGGGTCGGTGGCGAGGATCAGCTTGTCGGCGCCCTTGACCGCCTTGGCGATCTCCGAGACCCGGCTCGCCCCGCGGTCGGCCAGCTCCCAGACCATGTGGAAGTCCTGCTCGGGATCCACCGAGCCGTCCTTGGGCGGCAGGTCGCGGATATGCCCGAAGGAGGCGATGACTTCATAGTCGCGGCCGAGATACTTATTGATCGTCTTGGCTTTGGCCGGCGACTCGACGACGACGACTTTCATTCAGACCTCTGCCCCTGACGGAGCCTGGGCGCGACGGACGAATTCTGTTCGAGATTCGCGTGGGACGTATGCCCGCCGTCGGGCCGGGGCCGCGCGCCGGGCACAAGTGGGTCACGGGCGGCGGGTTGTCAAATGGCGAGGTCTCTGACCGAGCCGCGACGCGGCGCTTCTCGCGCCGGGCCCGGGATCAGGATCCGCATAGCCCCACCGCTCCGGGAAAGTGGCGATGCAGCCTGAATCGCGACCCGGGATCCAGCACGGTGCTCGCCGCTTCGGCGGCTCAAAATTCCGTCAGTCACCTCAGATCCCCGCGTACCACTCGTAGCCGCGGTCTTCCCAGTAGCCGCCGCTGCCCTGGCCGATCCCGGCGAGCGACTCCACCATCTCGACCCGCATCACGTACTTGGCCTGCTTGTAGCCGAGCTGGCGCTCGACCCGCAGCCGGAGGGGCGCGCCGTTCGAGACCGGCAGCGGCTTGCCATTGAGGTCGTAGGCCAGGATCGTCTGCGGGTTGAAGGCGTCGTAGAGGTCGATGCTCTCGTAGTAGCGGATCGGGATCCCCGCCGGCTCGGGCTCCGGGGCCGGGCTGCCCTGGCCCCAATCGTCCTTGGGCGCGTCGGTGGCGGTGGCCGGGCCGCCCCAATCCTCGGCGGCGGCGAGCTGCACGTAAGCCTCGCGCACCGCGCCCGGATGGGTCGGGCGCCGCAGGGACGCGCCCTGGTCGCGCCCTCTGCCACCGCCCTTGGGACCGGCTTCGAACTCCAGCGTGTCGGCGCAGTGGAACACCGCGTAGCGCGCCTGCGGCTTCAGCCCCGCCTTTTTCAGCACCTCGGCGAGCGGCACGCCGCCCCATTGCCCGATGCAGCTCCAGCCCTCCACGCAATCGTGCCGGGTGATCTGGGTGCGCGACGGCAGGGCGCGCAGGTCCGCGAGGCTCAGCGACAGCGGGGTCTGGACCAGCCCGTCGACGGAGAGCCTGAAGTCCGAGAAGTTCCGCACCGCCAGCGCCCGGTAGGCGCGGTCCGGCGGGTCGATGGTGCCGTTCGGCTTGAACCACGGCGAGATCATCGAGGCCGGGAATTCCCGGGCCAGGGTCGTCGGCGACATCAGCAGGCGCTGGACGTACTCGTTGGCGTCCTCGCCGACCTTGAGGGTGCGCTGCCCCGTCTCGGTCCCGGCGAACTTGTCGCAGCCGGTCAGCAGCGCGGTGCCCATCAGGCCGGCGCCCGCGGCGAGGAGCTTGCGGCGGTGGAGGATCATCGGGCGGGTTCCTTCTCGGGACGGCCGAGGCTGAACCAGCCGGTGATCATGCCGCGCATGTTGTTGACGAGCCCGGACACGATGACGAGCAGCACGTGGACCACCACGAACAGCACGATCAGCCCGGCAGCGATGAAGTGGACGCTGCGCGCCGATTGCCGGCCGCCGAACAGCTCGGTCAGCCACGGCCAGGCCGCGTCCATCCCGGGCGACATGGCGAGCCCTGCGAGCACCATCGCGGGCAGCAGGCCCAGCACGAGGACGAGGTAGGTCAGCTTCTGGATGACGTTGTAGCGCTTGGCCTCGGTGCCCTCGGGGAAGCGCAGGAGCAGGTGCTCCTTCACGGAGCCGCCGAAGTCGCGGATCTGATCCCCGTCCGGGATCAGGCGGCGGCGGAGCTGGCCCGAGACCAGGCCGTAGAGCAGGTAGACCGCCCCGTTGATCACCAGCAGCCACGCGAACAGGAAGTGCCAGCGCCGCCCGGTCGCGAGGTCCTGATCGGCCGGCAGCGTCGCCCAGGCCGGGAAGGCGCGCTCCACCTCGGTGCCGCCCTCCTTCGACAGGCCGAGCACGCCGGTCGTGTCGAGGGTGTGGGAACCGACCGTCACGACGCCGCGGGTCGTGCCGTCGCGGCCCGGCTCGCTGGTGATGGCGAGCGCCGGGCTGTCGAAGGTCGAGACCGAACCCCAGTAGAGCGCCGGGTGGGCGTTGAAGATCTGCAGGCCACTCATCAGCAGCACCAGCAGCACCGCGGCGTTGATCCAGTGCGCCAGACGGATCACCAGCGGGTGGCGGTAGAACCAGCGGCGCCCCTGCCGGTCGACGGTCTCGGGGGCTTCGAGGGCAGGGGAGGCGGCCAAGCGTCTGGATCCCGGGCAAGCGGCGCGGGGTCGGGAGCGTACGAATCCCGACCGTTCGGGCAGATACGTGGCGCAGGGGCGGGCGGTTACCATCCGCCGGGAAAAAGGCCGCAGCCGCCCCTCGGAGTACGACTGCGCCGATGGGCGCGCCGTCGATGACGGAGCGCGACGCGCCCCCTCTCCCGAGCGGGAGAGGGTTGGGGTGAGGGGCGAGAAGCTTCAGGATGGAGCACGTCGGAGACGCGGGTTCAGGCGCGTCTCTGTCTGACAGTTCTCATTCCTCACGCTGTCCCTCTCCCGCTCGGGAGAGGGGACCCGCGCCTCCTCCTGCCGCCGATCGAGCCAGCCGGGGCCTCAGAACCATGTCGCCCGTAGGCCTTACGGGAAGGAGCACACGCCGCGGATAGATCCGGGATGTCTGAGACACAGCCTTGCTCCCCGGGCGCGCCGCACCTACACCCGGGCCTCATCATGACGACGCCCGCGCCCCCGGCCTTCCCGCACCGGCACCTCCTCGGCATCGAGGGCCTGACCCGGCCCGACATCGAGGTGCTGCTCGACGCCGCCGAATCCGCCGTCGACATCTCGCGGCAGGTGGAGAAGAAGCGCACGACCCTGCGGGGCCGCACGCAGATCAACCTGTTCTTCGAGCCCTCGACGCGGACGCAATCGTCCTTCGAACTCGCCGGCAAGCGGCTCGGCGCCGACGTGATGAACATGTCGGTGGCCTCGTCCTCGGTGAAGAAGGGCGAGACCCTGATCGACACCGCCGCGACGCTCAACGCCATGCGGCCCGACATCATCGTGGTCCGCCACGAATCGGCGGGCGCCGTTCACCTGCTCGCCCGCAAGGTCGACTGCGCGGTGGTCAATGCCGGCGACGGCGCCCACGAGCACCCGACCCAGGCCCTCCTCGACGCGCTCACGATCCGCCGCAACAAGGGCCGGATCGAGGGCCTGCAGGTGGCGATCTGCGGCGACGTCCTGCACTCGCGGGTGGCGCGCTCCAACATCATCCTGCTCCAGGCCATGGGTGCGCGGGTCCGCCTGATCGCGCCCTCGACGCTGCTGCCCTCCGGGATCGAGCGCTTCGGCGTCGAGACCTTCACGGACATGCGCAAGGGCCTCGTCGGCTGCGACATCGTGATGATGCTGCGCCTCCAGCGGGAGCGCATGAACGGCTCGTTCGTGCCGTCCGTGAAGGAGTACTTCCGATACTTCGGCCTCGACGGCGAGAAGCTGGCGCTCGCCAAGCCCGACGCGCTGGTGATGCATCCGGGGCCGATGAACCGCGGCGTCGAGATCTCCTCCGAGATCGCCGACGGGGCGCAGTCGCTGATCCGCGAGCAGGTCGAGATGGGCGTCGCCGTCCGCATGGCCGTGCTGGAAGCGCTGGCGCGGCACCTGCCGAACGGGTGAATCCCGGACAGAGCCGGGCGGCCTTCACCCGCTCCGCTTGCCCGCCGAGCGGCCGTGGCGCAGTTTCCTGCCGAAATCCGGCCCTGATCTGTATAAGGGGCCGTCGCAACATGCAGATCGCTTCATGACCGCCTACACGCTCGCCGACCTCGCTGCCCTCGTGGCGAGCCGTGCCGGGACCGATCCGGCCACCTCCTACACGGCCAAGCTCCTGTCCGAGGGGCCCGCCAAGGCGGCCAAGAAGCTCGGCGAGGAGGCGGTGGAGGCGGCGATCGCGGCCGTGCAGGGCGACAAGACCGGCCTGCGGAACGAGGCCGCCGACGTGCTCTACCACCTCGTCGTGCTGCTCCGGGCGGGCGGGGTCGAGCTAGACGCCGTGATGGCGGAGCTGGAGCGTCGCACCGCCCAGAGCGGCATCGCCGAGAAGGCCGCGAGGCGCCACGCGTGAACGCGGCCGCGCTGCCGGGCTCGGTCGAGGCGATCCTCGAAGCGTCCGACCGGCTCTCGCCGTATCGCCGCTTCAGCCGCGAGGAATGGGCGCAGCTGCGCGCCGACACGCCGCTCACCCTCAAGCAGGAGGACCTGGAGCGGCTGCAATCGATCAACGACCCGATCTCGGTGGAGGAGGTCGAGGCGATCTACCTGCCGCTGTCGCGGCTCCTCGCGCTCTACGTCGCGGCGACGCAGGGCCTGTTCAAGGCGACGCAGCGCTTCCTGATGGCCGAGCGCGAGACCAAGGCGCCCTACATCATCGGGCTCGCCGGGTCGGTGGCGGTGGGCAAGTCCACGACCGCCCGCATCCTGACCGCCCTGCTGGCGCGCTGGCCCAACACCCCGAAGGTCGACCTCGTCACCACCGACGGGTTCCTGCTGCCGAACGCCGAACTGGCCGCCAACGGCCTGATGGAGCGCAAGGGGTTCCCCGAGAGCTACGACACCGCCGCGCTGCTGCGCTTCCTCCACGACGTGAAGGCCGGCCACAAGCGCGTGACCGCGCCGCTCTACTCGCACCTCGTCTACGACCGGGTGCCCGGGGAGGAGCGGGTGGTGGAGAGCCCCGACATCCTGATCGTCGAGGGCCTGAACGTGCTCCAGCCGGCCCGCCTGCCCCGGGACGGGACCGCGATCCCGTTCGTGTCCGACTTCTTCGACTTCTCGATCTATCTCGACGGCCACGAGGACGACCTGCACCGCTGGTACGTCACGCGCTTCATGAAGCTGCGCCAGACGGCGTTCCGCGACCCGCGCTCGTACTTCCGGAAATATGCCGAGATCGCCGAGACCGAGGCCCTCGACATCGCCGACCGGCTCTGGACGACGATCAACCTGCCGAACCTGCGCGAGAACATCGTGCCGACCCGCCAGCGGGCGAGCCTGATCCTCACCAAGGGCGCGAGCCACCGGATCGAGAGCGTGGCCCTGAGGCGGCTGTGAACCGCTGCGGGCCGATCGAACGATCGGCCCGCACGAAGACCGAACCTCCGTCATCACGAGCGACGCCGGATCGCTTCGCTGCGCTCGCACGGACGTGAACGACCGAGCCCAGGCGCATCACGCGAACGGGAACTCCGCCTCCGCCACGTACGGACCGCCGCCGGTCGAGTCCCGCGCCGAGAACAGCGTCACCCGGTCCGCCGTGTAGGTCAGCGGCGCGAAGACCGGTGCCTGCGACAGGTACATCGCCGCCGCCTCCGGCGTGGCGTCGCGCCGGAGGCGCGCCAGGGTCACGTGCGGGGTGAATTTCCGCCGCTCCGGCTCGACCCCGGCCCGGCGCACGAGCCGCTCCTGCTCGGCCTGGAGATCCGTCAGCTCCGCCTCCGGCACCACCGAGGCGTAGAGCGCCCGCGGCCTGTCGCCGCCGAAGATGCCGAGGCCGTCGAGGGTCACCGTCAGGGCCGGGCGGACCCGCATCTCGGACAGCGCCTCCACCACGTCGTCGGCCGTGGTCGCGTCGACGTCGCCGATGAACCGCAGGGTCACGTGGAAGTCGCCGGGCTCGATCCAGCGGGCCCCGGGCAGGCCGCCCTGCCAGGCCCTGAGCGCGTCGGCGATCGCGGGCGGCACGGCGAGGCCGGTGAACAGGCGCGGCATTACCGCGACGCCCCCTGCCGGAGGCCCCCCAGGAAACCCTCCACCGTCGGCAGCATGCGGGCCGCGATGGTCTCCACGCCCTGCCGGTTCGGGTGGATCATGTCGTCGAGGTGCTGCGCCCGGTCGCCGATGATCCCGTCGAGGAAGAACGGGTAGAGGGTCAGGCCGTAGCGCTTGGCGAGCGCCGGGTAGATCGCGTCGAACCGGGCCTTGTAGTCGGGTCCGAGATTGGGCGCGGCCTGCATGCCGGCGAGCAGGACCGGGATGCCCCGCGCCTTCAGCCGCTCGATGATCGCCGACAGCGCGCCCTCGGTGACCTTCGGGTCGGTGCCGCGCAGCATGTCGTTGGCGCCGAGCTCGAGGATCACGCCCGCGGTCCCGTCCGGGACGGACCAGTCGACCCGGTCGAGGCCGCCGGTGGCGGTGTCGCCGGAGACGCCGGCATTGGCGACCGTCACGTCCGCGCCCCTGGCCTTGAGCAGGCGCTCCAGCACGGTCGGGAAGGCGGCGTCGGCCGGGAGCTTGTAGCCCGCGGTCAGGCTGTCGCCGAGGGCGACGAGCTTGACCGGCCCGCCAGGCGCGGCCCGCGCTCCCGGCGCGACGGCTGTCATGAAAGGGACCATCAGGAGCGCTAGCGCTGCGGCATACAGGGCCGTGCGCCGGAACACAGCGCGCGCGTCATGGCGCGGCCCCAATGCCGAACCCATATCGCGGTGCACCAGCGGCCCGTAGAGCCAAGATCGAAGCCGAAGGGATCGACCCCACGTGAGGACCTCGCGCGCCATGCTCGTCATCGCCCACAGATCGGCTCACCGGTGAGCCAAGGCAAGGTGCTGCGCGAGCCCGCGATCGCGCTGTCGGACATCGATCTCAGCCTCGGCCGCGGCGCCGCCCGCGTCCACGTCCTGCGCGGCATCTCGCTGAATGTCGACCGCGGCGAGGCGGTCGGCCTCGTCGGCCCGTCCGGCTCCGGCAAGTCGACGCTGCTGATGGTCATGGCCGGGCTGGAGCGGCCCGATTCCGGCGGCGTCGTGATCGAGGACACCGACCTCGTCCGCCTCGACGAGGACGCCCTCGCCCAGTTCCGCGGCCGGCGGATCGGCATCGTGTTCCAGGCCTTCCATCTCGTGCCGACCATGACGGCGCTCGAGAACGTGGCCCTGCCGCTCGAACTCGCCGACCGGCCTGGCGCCCTGGAGCGAGCCCGCGCCGAGCTGGAGGCGGTCGGCCTCGGGCACCGGCTGCACCATTACCCGGCGCAGCTCTCGGGCGGCGAGCAGCAGCGCGTCGCCATCGCCCGGGCGGTCGCCCCGGACCCGGCGATCCTGGTGGCCGACGAGCCCACCGGCAACCTCGACGAGGCTACCGGCCGCCAGATCGTCGACCTGCTGTTCCGGCTGAAGCGCGACCGCGGCGCGACGCTGGTCCTCGTCACCCACGACAACGGCCTCGCCCGCCTGTGCGACCGCACCGTGCGCCTGCGCTCGGGGCGGATCGAGGAGGCGGTGACCGCCTGATGCACGGCACGATCACCCGCCCCGACCCCGCGCCCCGCCGGATCCCGCTCACCCTGCGCCTCGCGCTGCGCGAGTTGCGGGCCGGGCTCAACGGCTTCGCGGTGTTCCTCGCCTGCATCGCGCTCGGCGTCATGGCCATCGCGGGGGTGGCGTCGATCTCGCGCTCGCTCTCGGACGGGCTCGGCCGGGAGGGCCGGCGCATCCTCGGCGGCGACCTCGCCTTCAACCTCATCAACCGCGAGGCGACCGACGCGGAGAAGCAGGCCCTCGCGCGGGAGGGCCGCCTCGACATCGTCGCCTCCCTGCGGGCCATGGCGGTGGCGCCGGGCGGCGACGCGGCCCTGGTCGAGCTGAAGGCCGTCGACCCCGCCACCTATCCGGCCGCCGGCGACATCGCGACCGACCCGCCGGGCCGCCTCGCCGACCTGCTGGCGGAGCGCGACGGGGTGCCGGGGGCGCTGGCCGACCCGGCCCTGCTCACCCGCCTCGACGTCAAGGTCGGCGACCGGATCGCGCTCGCCGGGCACGACGTGGCGATCCGCGGCACCATCGTGTCCGAGCCCGACAAGATCGCCGGCGGGATCGGCTTCGGTCCGCGGCTGATGGTCTCCGAACCGACGCTCCGCGCCACAGGCCTCGTCCAGCCCGGCAGCCTCAACCGCTGGAGCTATCGCCTGGTCCTGCCGCCCGGCACGCCGGACGCCGACCTCGACGCGGCGCAGGCCCGGATCCGCGCCGCCACCCCCGAGGCCGGCTGGGAGATCCGCTCGCGGACCAACGCCGACCCGCGCTTCGCCAAGAGCATCGAGCGCTTCACGCAGTTCCTGACCCTGGTGGGGCTCACCGCGCTGATCGTCGGCGGCGTCGGGGTCGGCAACGCCGTCCACGCCTTCGTGGAGCGCAAGCGGCCCTCGATCGCGACCCTCAAGAGCGTCGGCGCGCCGGGCTCGCAGGTGGTCGCCCTGTACCTGACGCAGGTGATGCTGATCGCCGGCCTCGGCACCCTGATCGGCCTCGCGATCGGCGCGAGCCTGCCCTTCCTCCTCGACGCCCTCTTCTCCGCCGACCTGCCGCTGCCGCTGAACCCGACGCTCGCCCCCGGGGAGCTGGCGCTCGCGGCCGCCTACGGGCTGATCACGGCCTTCGCGTTCGCGATCACGCCGCTCGGCCGCGCCCACGACGTGCCGGTCTCCGGCCTGTTCCGCGACACGGTCGACCCGGCGCGCGTCAGCCCGCGCTGGCGCTACCGGATCTGGCTCGCCGTCAGCCTCGCGGCCCTGGTCGGCCTGTCGGTGGCGACCGCCTTCGACCGGCGCGTCGCGCTGATCTTCATCGCGGCCGCCGCCATCGCGTTCGGCCTGCTGCACGGCGTGGCGCTCGGCCTGATGGCCCTCGCCCGCCGCCTGCCGCACCCGCGCTGGCCGGCGCCCCGGATGGCGCTCGCCAACCTCCACCGGCCCGGTGCCCTGACGCCGGCCATCGTCCTGTCGCTCGGCCTCGGCGTGACGCTCCTCGTGACGCTCAGCCTGATCGACGCCAACGTCCGCCGCACGATCAGCGCGACCCTGCCGGCCAAGGCGCCGAATCTCTTCTTCCTGGACATCCGCTCGCGGGACGCCGCCCAGTTCCGCGAGTTCCTGGCGCGCGCGGCGCCCAACGGCAAGATCGAGGACGTGCCGATGATGCGCGGCCGTATCGTCGCCCTGAACGGCGTGCCGGCGAGCAAGATCCGCCCCCCCGAGGACGCCGCCTGGGTGCTCGACGGCGACCGGGGCATCACCTACGCCGACACGGTGCCGGACGGCTCCAGCCTCACCGAGGGCGCGTGGTGGAGCGCCGAGCAGGGGGCGAAGCCGCTGGTCTCCTTCGAGGCCGACCTCGCCCGCCAGCTCGGCCTCAAGCTCGGCGACACGGTGACGGTGAACGTGCTCGGCCGCGACCTCACCGCGACGATCTTCAACCTGCGCCGGGTGGAGTGGCGCAACCTCGGCATCAACTTCGTGATGGTGTTCTCGCCGGGCACCTTCCGAGGCGCGCCGCATTCCGACCTCGCGACGCTGACCCTGCCCGGCGGAACCGACGCTTCCGCCGAGAACCGCATCCTGCGCGACGTCGCCAAGACCTTCCCGTCGGTGAGCGCCGTGCGGGTGAAGGACGCCCTCGACGCCATCGGCGACCTCGTCGGCCGGCTGGTCCTGGCGATCCGGGGGGCGAGCGCCGTGGCGGTGCTGGCGAGCCTGTTCGTGCTGGCCGGCGCCATCGCGGCCGGGCACCGGGCGCGGCTCTACGACGCCGTCGTGCTCAAGGTGCTGGGCGCGAGCCGGGCGCGGCTGCTGACCGCCTACGCCCTCGAGTACGCCGCGCTGGGGCTCGCCACGGCGCTGTTCGGCCTCCTGGCCGGGACGCTCGCCGGCTGGGTGATCGTCGCCAAGGTCATGCACCTCGACTTCCGCCTCGACCTGTCGGGCGCGCTGGTCGCGGCCGTGGCCGCGGTGGCGCTGGCGATCCTCCTCGGGCTCGTCGGCACGTGGCGGATCCTGGGGCAGAAGCCGGCGCCGTATCTCCGGCAGACCTGACGGAGGCCGGTCCCGCGGGCGCCTTAGCCGGTCCGGCCCCGGCGGAGGCAGCGATCGAGGCCGTCGGGAGCGGCGGACCGGGCGCCGCCCACGCCGTCGCGACGCGGGCCCCCGGCCATCGCGGCGGACCGCGCCCGGCCGGGGACGGCCCGGCAGGATATCGACGCTCTCGGTCCGCGCGGGAGGGGCTTCCAACCGTCCGGCCCCGCGCTCACGGGTCGCCGCGCTCCGCGTTCTCCGCGGTGCGCGCGCATGCCTCGGTCGATTCGGGGCCGACCAGGGCGATGACCGCTTCACCGAATCGCCTACGCGCGGCCGGATCGAGTCGGTTGAGGTGGACCCCGACCAGCATCAGCAGCCGCTCCGTCTCCCGCTCCACGGTCAGACGGTCCACAGATCCGCAGCGATCGGAACCGTAGAACGCCTCGATCGGCAAATCGAGGGACTGCGCAATCCTGTTCAGCGTGCGCGCGGCGGAGGATTCCACCTTCCGGTCAGCAATCGTCCGCAGGAATTCGAGTCCGTTCTCGTCCATGGCGGCCCCTCGAATCATTCGCGACGGGGGAAAATTTCCCAACCATGACAAGAGGTGCCCCCGTGAAGGGGTATTCGCAAGTGAACTCTTTGTCATTTCGCCGGAAGATTGGTACGGAGCTGGACATTCGATCTTCGAGCGGCCCGGGGGGGACCGTCCACCATGCGCATCAACGTCATCGATGGCTACGCGGAGAACGCCGACCGTCTCCGGGCGGCTCTCGAAGCCTCGTGCGTTGTGGGAGCCTGGGAGTGGGACCACGTCCGCGGCGTGGTCGTCTACGACGCGGGCGCGGCCCGGCTGCTGACCGGCAATCCCGACCTCGCCGACCGTCCGATCAACGGGCCGATGGCCCTGGCCGCGGTCCATCCCGAGGACATGACGTGGTTGATGGACCACATGCTCCGGGCCGTCCGGTCGAGCGGCCTGGTCCTCGCCGAGTACCGCGTGTTCAAGGCGGACGGCAGCGTGCGCTGGCTCCTCAGCCGGGGGCGGACCCATCGGAACGAGGACGGCGAGCCGCAGCGCTCGCACGGCATCCTGATGGACATCACCGAGATCCGCGACGGCGGCGACCGCTACGTGGTCGGCAGGCCCATGGCGGGCGGCGACCCGCTGGAGCGGGCGGCCGACCTCGCCGTCGCGCTCAAGGAGACGCTCACCGACGACATGCCCGCGGAGGTGCGGGCGGCCGCCGACCTGATGCTGCTGGGTCTGGGCCGCGCCCTGGCCCGCCGGATGACGCACTGAACCGCCCCTCCCGGGCGCCCAGATCCCGCGCGCCGGAGAGCGGATCTCCGAGGCTGCGGATCCGCCGTGCAGGCACGAACCCGCCGGGACTCGGCGGTCCGGACCGGAGAAACCGGGGCGCGCGCGGACGCACGTGGCATAAGGAAGTCGTTAAGACTTCGCGCGTGCGCATCGAAACGCCTGGACGGCGGCAACCGTCAGTCGAACAACCCGACGACGGAGCGGAATGCATTTTAATCCCGGCCGAGATGGACAAAAATACATCCGCCGGACACGGAAAAGCGGCCCCGGAACCGTGGCCGGGGACTTGTGTCGCGGCTTCGGGCGCAACATATTCCCGACCGAGGCGCCAGCCCGGCGCCAGAGGTCCTGCGTGGGCCTCGACCGAACACCACGCTGAGAGAGCCTCCGCAAGGAAACTCCCATGGCATTCGAGAACAGCCCCTTCCGGTACGGCGCCCAGCAGCCGACCGGCTACGCCGGCACACAGGTCGAGGTCGATCAGGGCCTGCGCACCTTCATGCTCGGCGTCTACAACAACATGATCGTCGGGCTCGGCATCTCGGGTCTCGTCGCGCTCGGCCTGAACATGGCCTCCGTGGCGGCCTACCAGGGCACCCGCCCGATCCTGACCCCGTTCGGGCAGACCCTCTACCTCAGCCCGCTGAAGTGGGTCCTGATGCTCGCCCCGCTGGCGTTCATCTTCGTCTTCTCCATGCGGATGGACCGGATGTCGGCCTCGTCCGCGCGGACGATGTTCTGGGCCTTCGCGGCGGTGATGGGCGCCTCGATGTCCTCGCTCCTCCTGGTGTTCACCGGGGGCAGCGTGGTGCAGGTGTTCTTCATCACGGCGGCGGCCTTCGGCTCGCTCAGCCTCTGGGGCTACACCACCCGGCGCAGCCTCTCGGGCATGGGCTCGTTCCTGATGATGGGCCTGATCGGCATCATCCTCGCGTCGCTGGTGAACATCTTCTTCGCCTCGTCGGCCCTCCAGTTCGCCATCTCGGTGCTGGGCGTGCTGATCTTCGCGGGGCTGACCGCCTACGACACCCAGAAGCTCAAGGAGATGTATCTCTATGGCGGCTTCGACGGCGAGATGGCGGCCAAGATGTCGGTGAACGGCGCCCTGACGCTCTATCTCGACTTCATCAACATGTTCCAGTTCCTGCTGAGCCTGATCGGCGACCGCCGATAAGCCAGCCCGAACGAGACGGGACGAGGGAACCCCGGCGGGACACCGCCGGGGTTTCTTTTTGCCTGGCCGCCGCGCGCGGATGCGCTAGGCTCGGGCCATGCCCGCGCTCTCCGACCTCTCCGGCCTCTCCGCTTTCCCGATCACCCCGAGCGACGCGGACGGCCGCGTCGACGCGGAAGCCCTGCGCCGGTTGCTGGAGCCCCTGGTGGCCGGCGGAGTCGACTCGATCGGCCTCCTCGGCAGCACCGGGACCTACGCGTACCTGAGCCGCGAGGAGCGGCGCCGGGCGGTGGCGATCGCCGCCGAGGCCGTGGCCGGGCGGGTCCCGCTCCTCGTCGGCATCGGCGCCCTGCGCACCGACGAGGCCGTCCGCCTCGCGCAGGACGCGCGGGCGGCCGGCGCGGATGCCGGGCTCCTCGCCGCCGTCTCGTACACGCCGCTCACCGAGGCCGAGGTCGAGGCGCATTTCGCGACCGTGGCGGAGGCGGGCGGCCTGCCCCTCGTCCTCTACGACAACCCCGCGACCACGCATTTCCACTTCACGCCGGCGCTGATCGGCCGGATCGCCCGCCAGCCCGGGATCGTGGCCGCCAAGTGCGCCGCGCCGGGGCCGGCGCGGGCCGGGCCGCGGGCGCCCGCCCCCCCGGGGGGGGCGCCCGGGGGC
>NZ_JBKFBI010000116.1:0-19391 GCF_053346095.1 Methylobacterium sp. A52T
CCCCCGGGCGGGCCGGGGCGGGGCGGGGGGGGGGACCGTGGGGGGGCCGGCCCGGCCGGGCCCGGTCCGGCGTGCGGGTCAGTGGGCCTTGAGCTCGACGCGGCGGATCTCGCCGACCACCACGAGGTAGCAGAAGCAGGCGACGAGGGCGTTCAGGCCGACGAAGACCAGGGCGCCGTTGAACGAGCCCGTGCTCTGGACGATGTAGCCGATCGCGATCGGCGTGGTGATGCCGGCGGTGTTGCCGAAGGTGTTGAACAGGCCGCCCGAGAGGCCGCCGCTCTCCCGGGGCGAGGTGTCGGCGACGACCGCCCAGCCGAGCGCGCCGATGCCCTTGCCGAAGAAGGCCAGCGCCATCAGGCCGACCACCAGGGCGTCCGCCTGGACGTAGTTGCAGCCGATGATGCTCATCGACAGCAGCATGCCGCCGACGATCGGGATCTTGCGGGCCGCCGTCAGCGAGAAGCCGCGGCGCAGGAGCAGGTCGGAGATCACGCCCCCGAGGATGCCGCCGATGAAGCCGCACAGCGCCGGCAGCACCGCCGCGAAGCCGGCCTGCAGGATCGACAGGCCGCGCTCCTTGACGAGGTAGACCGGGAACCACGTCAGGAAGAAGTAGGTCAGCACCGTGATGCAGTACTGGCCGATATAGATGCCGAGCAGCATCCGGTTGGCGAGCAGCTGGCGCAGCGTCCGGCCGGCATCGCCCTGCTTGCTCCGGCTCTGGCCGTCCATGTCGAGCAGGGCGCCGCCGGCCTCGATGTAGTCCCGCTCCGCCTGGTTCATCGACGGGTGGTTCTTCGGGCTGTCGACCACGCGCAGCCAGAGGACCGCGAAGGCGATGCCGAGCAGGCCCATGCTGGTGAAAACGTGGTGCCAGCCGAAATTGTGGACGATCCACGCCATCAGCGGCGTGAACAGCACCGTGGCGAAGTACTGCGCCGAGTTGAAGAACGCCGAGGCCATGCCGCGCTCGCGGGTCGGGAACCACGCGGCGACGATCCGGGCGTTGGCGGGGAAGACCGGTGCCTCGGTGAGGCCGACGGCGAGCCGCAGGGCGAAGAGCAGCACCACGGCGGTCAGGCCGGTGAAGAAGCCGACGGCGCCCTGGACCAGGGTGAAGGCCGACCAGAGGGCGACGGCGGCGGCGTAGACCCACTTGACGCTGTAGCGGTCGAGGAGCCAGCCGCCCGGGATCTGGGCGAGGACGTAGGACCACGCGAAGGCCGAGAAGACGTAGCCCATCTGGACCGGCGAGAGGCCGAGTTCCTTGGCCATGTCGGGGCCGGCGATCGAGATGGTCGCGCGGTCGGCGTAGTTGATGGTGGTCGCGGCGAACAGCATCGCGACGATCAGCAGGCGGACGCGGGTGCGGCGACCCGCGTCGGCGGCGGCGAGCAGGGTGCTCGGCGCGCCGGTCGAACTGGCACTCATGGACGTTCTCCCAGGCTCGTCGCCGCCCGGTTGATCCGGGAGGCGGGTCGTGGCCGCCGTTGGCTCGGCGGGTCTGTCTTGGGTGTCGAGGCGGGGGCTCAGCGGCGGTCGCCGATCAGGACCGTCAGCTCGGCGCGCTCGGCCGCGTCGAGCTCGGTCAGCGGCGGCCGGACCGGGCCGGCGTGGCGGCCGACGGCGCTCATGCCCGCCTTGACGATCGAGACCGCGTAGCCGCGCTTGCGGTTGCGGATCGCGATGTAGGGGAGGACGAAGTCGCGCAGCTCCCGGTAGACCGCGTCGCGGTCCCGGCGGCGGACGCTGTCGTAGAAGGACAGCGCCCATTCGGGCAGGAAGTTGAAGATCGCCGAGGAGTAGGTGGTGACGCCCATCTCCAGGTACGGCAGCGCGAAGGTCTCGGCCGTGGGCAGGCCGCCGACATAGGTCAGGCGGTCGCCCAGAGCGGCGTAGACCCGGGTCATCAGCTCGACGTCGCCGACGCCGTCCTTGAAGCCGACGAGGTTGGGGCAGCGCTCGCACAGGCCGGCGAGCGTCTGCTCGTTGAGCTGGGCGTTGGCGCGGTTGTAGACGATGACGCCGAGGGAGGTCGCGCGGCAGACCGCCTCGATATGGGCGGCGAGACCGGCCTGCTCGGAACCGACGAGGTAGGGCGGCAGCAGCAGGATCCCGTCCGCGCCGGCAGCCTCGGCGGCCCGGGCCATCTCGACCGCCAGGGCGGTGCCCTGGCCGGCGGGGGCGATGACCGGGGTCCGGCCGCGGGTCTCCTCGACGGCGGCGCGCAGGACGCGGTCGATCTCGGTGGGCGTCAGCGAGAAGAACTCGCCGGTGCCGCCGGCGGCGAACAGGCCCGACACCCTGTAGTCGGCCAGCCGCCCGAGATTGTCCCGGTAGGCGGTCTCGTCGAAGCTGAGATCGTCGCGGAAATGCGTGACCGGGAAGGACAGCAGGCCGGAGCCCAGCACGCGCGCCATCTCGGCCGGGGTCATGCTCGCCATCGATTCTCTCCCTGGAACGCACCGTTCGGTGTCGTGTCCGGGGTTAGGCGCCGGCGTTAAATGCGTCCAACGTTGATTTTGGCTGGATTATCCCGGATCCTGCATCAATGTTCGATCTCGGCCATGCCCGCAGCTTCGTCGCCGTCGCCGAGGAGATGCATTTCGGCCGGGCCGCGGCCCGGCTGCACCTGACCCAGTCCCCCCTGTCGCGGCAGATCCAGATGCTTGAGCAGACGCTGGGCGTGACGCTGCTGGAGCGGACCACGCGCGCGGTGCGCCTGACCCCGGCGGGCCGCACCTTCCTGGCCGAGGCCTACCGGGTGCTGGCGGCGGCCGAGAACGCCGCGCGCATCACGCGCCGCGCCGCGCGGGGCGAGAGCGGGGTGCTGCGCCTCAGCTTCACCGCCGCCTCGGCCTACCGGACGCTGCCGCAGGTCGTCGCCCATGTCCGCCGGACGCTGCCCGAGGTCGACCTCGTGCTGGAGGAGATGGTCTCGGACGAGCAGATCCTGGCGCTGGGCGAGAACCGCACCGATCTCGCGATCCTGCGGCCGGCCCCGGTCCTGCAGGATCCGAAATCCGCGATCGCCACCGCGCCGCTGGCGCGCGAGCGGCTCCTGCTCGCGGTGCCGCGCGGGCACCGCCTCGCGGCGGCGCGCGCCCCGACCCTGCAGGACCTCGACGGCGAGGCCTTCGTGACCTGGTCACCCCGGGGCGGGCGCTACTTCATCGACCTGCTCGACCGTCTGTTCGAGGCCGGGGGCGTGCAGCCCCGGATCGTGCAGCGGGTGAACCAGGTCCACGCGATGCTGGCCCTCGTCGGCGCCGGCATCGGCGTCGCGCTGGTTCCGGGCAGCGCCCGGGGCAACAGCATGGCCGACATCCGGCTCCGGCCGATCGCCCTGCCGGCCACGATCGGGCCGGAGCTGTGGCTCGCGTGGCGCAGCGACAACGCCAATCCCTGCCTGCCCTCGGTGCGGGCCGCGGCGCTGGAGACCGGCGAGGCGTGACCCCGGCACCGGCCTGGAAAGTCGGTGCGGCCGGCGATAGGCTGCCGGCTCGCTCCGCTTCCGGTCGCGCTGCCGGCCGGGGCCCCCCTCCCGGATCAGGCAGGCACCATGAGAGTTTCGGCCGACCTCTGCATCGTGCCGATGGGCGTCGGCCCGTCGGTCTCGCCCTACGTCCGCGAGATCAAGGGGATCATCGAGTCGAGCGGGCTCACCGCCACGATGCATCCCAACGGCACGAACATCGAGGGCGAGCTGTCGGAGATCTGCGCGCTGGCGGAACGGTGCGAGGCGAAGCTCGCCGAGCTCGGCGTCCAGCGGACCTTCTTCACGCTGATCTTCTCGACGCGCCGCGACAAGGACCAGTCGATGGCCGACAAGCTCGCCGCGGTCTCCTGACCGCGCGCCCATCGCCCGCCATCCCGGGGGCGCGCCGCGGAGCCGGTGATGCAGTGCCGGGGTCGGCAGGTCTCACACCGACGGAGCGTCGCGATTCCGGGCCCGCCTTCGGCGCCCCGAAACGAGAGCGCCTGACTCTCTGGGAGGCCTGATCTCACCGAGGTCGGGACGGCGACGATCGCGGAGCCTGTCCCGAGCGAGGCGCGGGTCCCCTCTCCCGTGCGGGAGAGGGACAGGGTGAGGGATCAGGTCTGTCCGAACGCAGCGCACTCTGACCGAGCCGCGATGGCGTGCGATCCGGAAACGTCGTGCCCCTCACCCCAACCCTGTCCCGGACGGGAGAGGGGGCGCGTCGCGACTGTCTCGACCGGAGACGCGTCCTCCGGACCGTCGCGACGCGGCCGGGAAAAGCCCTAGCCGTGGCAGGCGCAGCCGGCGTGCTCGCAGCCGGCGTGATCCTTGTGGCCGTTCGCGCAGTCGTCGCAGCAATAGGCCTTGCCGTCCCGCGACACGGCCTTGGCGACCGGGATCACGCAGACGCAGTCCTGGCAGGCGCACTTCACCATCTCGACGTCGACGCTGGCCATGATTTCCTCCTCCGGCGGGACAGTCCGCGTGTCGACGTTAGAGCCGCGGCGGCGGCGAGGAAACCCTTCTCCGGGCGCGGTGACGCGCCCGTGATCCCATTCGCCCGCTCGCGCGTTCCCCCGGTCCGGTGCTCGCTGCGCCGGGTGGAGGGCGCCATGGCCGATCAGAACACCGACGACGTCCGGATCGAGCCCTATGACGGGCCTGCGGGCGGCTGGGGCTCGGCCCGCTCCCTCGTCGAGATCCTGACCCGCGAGGGCGTGCCGGTCACCGGCTCGGCGATGCTGCTCAAGCAGAACAAGCCGGACGGCTACATGTGCACCTCCTGCGCCTGGGCGAAGCCCGCCAAGCCGCTGGCGTTCGAGTATTGCGAGAACGGCGCCAAGGCGACCGCCTGGGAGCAGACGCGCCGCCGCGCGACGCCGGACCTCTTCGCCGCGCACACGGTGACGGAGCTTCTCGGCTGGAGCGACTACGCCTTGGAGGAGCAGGGCCGCCTGACCCACCCGATGCGCTACGACCCGGCGACGGACCGCTACCGGCCCGTCGCCTGGGCGGAGGCCCTGGCCGAGATCGGCCGGGAGCTGAAGGAGCTGCGCGCGCAGGACCCGCGGTCGGTGGTGTTCTACGCCTCCGGCCGGGCGTCGCTGGAGACGAGCTACCTGTGGGCGCTGCTCGCGCGGCTCTACGGCAACAACAACCTGCCGGACTCCTCGAACATGTGCCACGAGCCGACCTCGGTGGCGCTGCCGCAGTCGATCGGCGCGCCGGTCGGCACGGTGCTGCTGGAGGATTTCGAGACCACGGACCTGATCTTCTTCTTCGGCCAGAACGTCGGGTCGAACTCGCCGCGGATGCTGCACCCGCTCCAGGAGGCGCGGCGCCGGGGCGCGCAGATCATCACCTTCAACCCGCTGCGCGAGCGCGGGCTGGAGCGCTTCACCGACCCGCAATCGCCCGTGGAGATGCTCACCCGCTCGTCCACGAAGATCTCGACGCAGTACCACCAGGTGAAGGCCGGCGGCGACCTCGCGGCGCTCACCGGCCTGTGCAAGGCGCTGATCGCCCTCGACCGGGCCGCGGAGGCCGCCGGCCGGCCGCGGGTGCTCGACCACGCCTTCATCGCTGAGCACACCCATGGCTTCGAGGCCTTCGTCGCCTTCTGTGACGGTCAGGACTGGGCGGCGCTGGAGCGGCGCTCCGGCCTCACCCGGATCGCCCTGGAGGCCGCCGCCGGGGTCTACGCCCGCGCGAAGGCGGTGATCGGCATCTACGGGATGGGCCTGACCCAGCACCGCAAGGGCACCGAGACCGTCCGGATGCTCGTGAACCTGCTGCTGCTGCGCGGCAATATCGGGAAGCCCGGCGCCGGGATCTGCCCGGTGCGGGGCCACTCGAACGTGCAGGGCCAGCGCACCGTCGGCATCACCGAGAAGCCGGAGCTGGCGCCGCTGGACAAGCTGCGGGAGCTCTACGATTTCGAGCCGCCGCGGGAGAAGGGCCTCAACACCGTCGAGACCTGCGAGGGCGTCCTCGACGGGCGCGTGAAGGCGTTCATCGGGCTCGGCGGCAACTTCCTGCGGGCCGTGCCCGACACCGCCCGGATGGAACCGGCCTGGCGGCGGCAGCGGCTCACCGTGCAGATCTCGACCAAGCTCAACCGCTCGCACCTCGTGAACGGCGCCGTCGCTTACATCCTGCCCTGCCTGGGCCGGATCGAGATCGACCAGCAGGCGACCGGCCGGCAGGCGGTGTCGATGGAGGACTCCACCGCGCGCTTCCACGGATCCCGGGGCGTGGCCGACCCGGTCGGGCCGCACCTGCGCTCCGAGCCCTGGATCGTGGCGGAGATCGCCAAGGCGACCCTGCCGCCCAATCCGCGGATCGACTGGGATGCTTGGGTGGCCGATTACGGGCGGGTGCGCGACGCGATCGAGGCGACCTACCCGAGCGTGTTCCACGACCTGAACGGCCGGATGTTCCAACCCGGCGGCCTGACGAAGCCGCTGGGCGCCCGCGACCGCAAGTGGGAGACCGACACCGGCAGGGCGAATTTCGCGGTGCCCGAAGGCCTGGAGGCCGACCCGGACCTGCCCGACCGCGGCCCGGACGTGCTCGACCTGATCACGCTGCGCTCGAACGACCAGTTCAACACCACGGTCTACGGCTACGACGACCGCTTCCGCGGGGTGAAGGGCACCCGGGACGTGCTGTTCATGAACCGCCGGGACATCGCGCGACTGGGACTGAGGGACGGGATCAGCGTCGACGTGGCGACCGAGGCGGACGACCAAGTGACGCGGCGCGTCGGCGGGCTGCGGGTGATCGCCTACGACATCCCCGAGGGCAACTGCGCCGGATACTACCCGGAGTTGAACGTCCTGCTGCCGCTCTGGCACCACGACGAGCAGTCCAAGACTCCGGCCGCCAAGGCGATCACCGTGCGGGTGACGGCCGCGACCGCCGTACCCTGAGCGGAGCGTCTGGCGTCCGGTCGCGCCTTCCGGCAAGGAACGACCATGGATCAGGCGACTCCCCCCGACGCGCGGCCGGACGCCCAGGCGGATTCGCGGCTGCGCGCGCTCGTCGGCCGGATCGCCGCCGGGACGCCCCTGCGCGAGCCGGGCGCGGACCTGTCGCAGCTGCGCGCCGGGCCGGGCGCCCTCGCGACCGTGCCGGATGCCGGCCGCGGCACCGACGCCGAATCCGGCGGCCTGACGCTCGTCGGCGCCGACTTGTCCCGCGCCCGCATGGAGGAAGCCGACCTCTCCGGCGCGAACCTGCGCGGGGCGAGCCTGTCCGGCGCGGTCGGGCGCTCGACTCGCTTCACCGGGGCGATCCTGGAGGCGGCCGACCTGTCGGAGGCCGATCTCTCGGGGGCGGACTTCACCGGCATCGTCGCCGGGCAGGTGAAGTTCGCCGGGGCGATGCTGGAGGATGCCCGGTTCGGCCAGGCCGCGATGCGCTTCGCCGACCTGTCCGGCGCCCTCCTCGACGGGACCGACTTCGCCGGCGCCGATCTGTGGGGCGCGGATTTCTCCGGGGCGGACGCGGACGACACGGTCTTCCGCGGGGCACGGCTCGACGAGGCCAAGCTCGCCGACGCCAACCTGACCCACGCGGATTTCGCCGAGGCCAGCCTGACCAAAGCGAGCCTCGCCGGCTCGCGGCTGCGGGGCGCGCACTTCACCGGCGCGAAGCTCGACGGCGCCGATCTCTCGGGGGCGGATCTCTCCGACACCGACCTCGTGCGGCTCAACCTCGCCACCTGCCGGCTGCGGCACGCGCGCTTCGCCGGCGCGTGGCTCAACGGCACGCGGATGAGCGTCGAGCAGCTCGGCGGCGCGGTCGGCGAGGAGGTGGCCGGCGCCTACGACGCCGCCCAGGCGAGCTACCTCGCCCTGGAGCAGAACTGGAAGAGCATCGGCAGCCACGACGCGGCGAGCTGGGCCTACAAGCGCGGCCGCCGGATGGGCCGGTTCCATGCCGGGCAGCAGGCCCGCGCCGCCTGGTCCGACCGGGACTGGTCCGGATTCCTGCGGCACGGCTATCGCTGGACCGCCGACCGCTTCGTCGAGTGGCTGTGCGATTACGGCGAGAGCCTGTCGCGCATCGCCCGCGCCTTCGCGCTGCTGATCGTGCTGTTCGGCGGGCTCTTCGGCCTGACGGGCGGCCTGTTCATCGTGGAGGGGCCGGAGGCCGGGCCGACCTACAATCCCCTCGATCTCCTGAGCTACAGCGCGCTCAACATGATGACCGCGAACCCGCCCGAGATCGGCCTGAAGCCCACCGGCCGCGTCACCAACCTGCTGGTCGGCATCGAGGGCGGCGTCGGCATCATCCTGATGGGGCTGTACGGCTTCGTCCTCGGCAACCGCCTGCGGCGGTGACCCCGAGCGCGTCCGGGCCGCTCAGTCGTTCACGCTGAGCCGCTCGATGACGAGGCTCAGATCCTTGCGCAGGGCGCGGATCTCCGGCTCGGTGAGTTCGAGCTGGCACATCACGCTCTCGCGGACCGAGACCGCGTCGGCGCGCAGGGCGGCGCCCTCCGGCGTCAGGGCGATCTCGACCTCGCGCTCGTCCGACTGGCGCCGGGTCCGGAGCAGGAAGCCCGCGCTTTCCAGGCGCTTGAGCACCGGTGTCAGCGTGCCGGAATCGAGGCGCAGGCGCCGGCCGATCTCCGAGACCGTGACGCCGTCCTGTTCCCAGAGCACCAGCAGGACCAGATATTGCGGATAGGTCAGTCCGAGCCGCTCGAGCAGCGGCCGGTACGACTTGGTCATCCGATGCGCGGCAGCATAGAGCGCGTAGCAGAGCTGATTATCGAGAAGCAGCGGATCCGTCTCCGGATGCGCCTCAGCCGTATCGGCAATATACGCCATATCGTTTGCCCATCGCGGTCCACGCACCGCCACTCTCGACCGCGACCGCGGGTTCGTCACCATACCATAACACGGGATACCGGCGCGCAAGCTCCGGTCGTCCGGCCCGTTCTCTTAACAACCCTGTGGGGTTCGTCTCGGGGTTCGCCCCCCGTCCGCGACGGGTGGGAGCGCCGCCAGGCTGTCGAGGAAGCCGGCCTCGTCCTCGAGCGTCCGGAGATCGAGGCGGACGGCCTCGTCGCTGATCCGGCCGATCACCGGCACGGGGAGCCAGCGCAACGCCTCGGCGAGCCGCCGGCACCGCCCGCCCGCGCCGCGGCCGCCCGCCGAGGCCGGCGTCAGGACCAGGGCGGCGCTGGGCAGCGTCTCCACCGGCAGGGCGCCGGATCCGATCTGGCTGATGCACTCGGCGACCGTGACCGCGGCGCGGCCGGCGAGCCGCTCCGCCACGACGGGGGCGAGGCGCTCGGCCTGGGCGGCGATGCTGTCGCGGTCGCGGGTGAGGAGCCGCAGGGTCGGGAGCTCCGCGCGCAGCCGCTCCGGGTGCAAGTAGAGCCGCAGCACGGCCTCGAGGGCGGCGTAGGTCATCTTGTCGACGCGCAGGGCCCGCTTCAGAGGATTCTTTCGCACGCGGGCGATCAGGTCCTTCCGGCCGGCCACGATGCCGCACTGGACCGCGCCGAGCAGCTTGTCGCCGCTGAAGGTGACGACGTCGGCCCGCTCCAGGGCGGCGCGGATCGTGGGCTCGGGGGGCAGCCCGTAGGCCGCGAGGTCGACGAGGCTGCCGCTGCCGAGATCGTCCGCCAGCGGCACGCCGCGCTCCCGGCAGAGGGCGTGGAGAGCGACGGGATCGGCCGCCGCGGTGAAGCCCGCGATGGCGTAGTTGCTCGGATGCACCTTCATCACGAGGCCGGTGCGGGGCCCGAGGGCCTCCGCGTAGTCGCGCAGGTGCGTGCGGTTGGTGGTGCCGACCTCGCGCAGGCGGCAGCCGGCCCGCACCATCACGTCCGGCACCCGGAACGACCCGCCGATCTCCACGAGTTCGCCGCGGGAGACCACGACCTCCTTGCGCATGGCGAGCGCGTTCAGCACCAGCAGCACCGCGGCCGCGTTGTTGTTGACGACCACCGCGGCCTCGGCGCCGGTCAGGCGGCAGATCAGGCCCTCGACATGGTCGTCCCGCTCACCCCGGGCGCCGGTCTCGAGATCGAACTCGAGGTTGCTCGCCTGCACCATCACGGCGGCCACCGCCTCCGCGGCCGAGCGGGGCAGCAGGGCGCGGCCGAGATTGGTGTGCAGCACCGTGCCGGTCAGGTTGAAGACCGGCCGCAGCGACGGCCGGCGCTCGGCGGCGAGCCGCGCCGACGCCGCGGCCCGGATCGCCGCCGCGTCCGGGACGGGGCCGCCCCCGGAGCGGATCCCGGCCAGCACCGCCCGGATCGCGTCCGTGAAGGCCGTCCGCCCGTAGGTCTCGAGGTCCGCCGGCGGCGCGCCGCCGACGAGGCGCTCCACCGCGGGTATCCGGCGCGGGGACGGCGCCGGGTCTTCGGCCTGCGGGGTGGGGACGGGCGCGTTCATGGCAGGCCAGAGATAACCATCCCGGTGCACGGAGCCAGCCCGTCGACGCGCGGATAATGCGCGCAGGTTGTTCCGGTCCCGGCCCGACGGTAAGGGCAGATCCTGAAATCGGCGCCCGAGAGTCCATCGCACCCGCGCGGGGCGGGCTCGGCCGCGCCGACCCCGCCGAGCCCTCTCGGGAGACGTCACCATGTCCCGACCTTCGATCCAGATCCACCCGATGATCCTGTGCGGGGGGACGGGGACGCGGCTGTGGCCGGCCTCGCGGGAGAGCATGCCCAAGCAGTTCGCCCGGCTGGTCGACGCCGAGCGCTCCACCTTCCAGGCGACGCTCGCGCGGGTGTCGGACGCCACCGTCTTCGCCACGCCCACCGTCATCGCCTCGGCCGAGGCCCGCTTCATCGTCGCCGAGCAGCGCGACCAGCTCGGTCTCTCCGCCGACATCCTGCTCGAGCCGCAGGGCCGCGACTCCGCCGCCGCCGTGGCGGTCGCCGCGCTGCACGCCGCCGCCAGCGACCCGCAGGCCGTGGTGCTGATCATGGCCGCCGACCACGTCGTGCCCGACACGGCCGCCTTCGTGGACGCCGTGCGACGCGCCGCCGCCGGCGCCCAGGCCGGCTACACGATGACGCTCGGCATCGAGCCCGACCGGCCGGCCACCGATTACGGCTACATCCGCCGCGGCGAGCCGATCGCCGAGGCCCCGGGCGCGGCCCGCGTCGCCCGCTTCGTCGAGAAGCCCGACCGGGCCGGCGCCGAGGCGCTGATCACCGACGGCGCCCTGTGGAACTCGGGCTACTTCCTGTTCCGCGCCGACCTGATGCTGGCCGAGCTGGAGGCGTTCGTCCCCGAGGTGCTGGCGGCCGCGCGCGCGGCCCTGGAGGCGGCGGTGACCGACCTCGACTTCGTGCGCCTCGACGCGGCGGCCTTCGCCCAGGCGCCCAAGATCTCGATCGACTACGCGGTGATGGAGCGGACCGCCCGGGCCGGCGTGCTGCCGGTGTCGTTCGCGTGGTCGGATGTCGGCACCTGGGACGCGGTCTGGCAGGTGCTGGACCACGACGAGGCCGGCAACGCCGTGCGCGGCCGGGTGTCGCTGATCGGCACGAAGAACAGCCTCGTGCACAGCCAGGGCGAGGGCCTGACCGCGGTGGTGGGCCTGGAGGACGTGGTGGTGGTCTCGACCCCCGACGCGGTCCTGGTGGCCTCCAAGGCGCATTCGGGCAAGGTGAAGGAGCTTGTCGGCGCCCTGCGGGCGCAGGGCGCGCCGGAGGCGGACGCGCACCTGCGGATGTACCGGCCGTGGGGCTGGTACCAGCGCATCGACCTCGGCGAGCGCTTCCAGGTGAAGCGGATCCAGGTGGTGCCGGGCGGGCGGCTGTCGCTGCAGAAGCACTACCACCGGGCGGAGCACTGGGTGGTGGTGCGCGGCACCGCCGAGGTCACGATCGACGAGCGGGTGGTGCTGGTCCACGAGAACGAGGCGGTCTACCTGCCGATCGGCTCGATGCACCGGCTGGCCAACCCGGGCAAGATCCCGCTGGAGCTGATCGAGGTCCAGGTCGGCTCCTACACCGGCGAGGACGACATCATCCGCGTCGAGGACATCTACGGCCGCTGAGCGCCCGGCCGGGCAGCCTGCGACCCGATCACCCGCAGGCGCGCCCGGAACATGCGGCCGCCCCGATCGATAGCCTAGCGTGTGGCCGCTCCCGTGCGGCCGCGCCGCAGCGTCGGGGACACCGCATGAAGCACAAGCCGCTCCGCGAGCAGGTCATCGTGATTACCGGCGCCTCGTCGGGCATCGGCCTCGCCACGGCGCGGATGGCGGCCGAGCGCGGCGCCCGGGTGGTGCTGGCGGCGCGCAGCGGCGACGCCCTGGCGCGCATCCGCGCCGAGATCGAGGGCGTCGGCGGCAAGGCGATCGACGTCGTCGCCGATGTCGGCCGGCGGGCCGACGTGCAGGCCGTCGCCGACCGGGCCGAGGCGACCTTCGGCGGCTTCGACACCTGGGTGAACGTGGCCGGCGGCTCGATCTACGGCCGGCTGCGCGAGATCAGCGATGCCGACCACGAGCGCCTGATCCAGACGAATTTCTGGGGGACCGTCTACGGCTCCCTGGTGGCGACCGAGCACCTGTGCCAACACGGCGGCGCCCTCATCAACGTCGGCAGCATCGCCTCCGACCTCGCCTTCCCGTTCCAGGGCATGTACGCGGCCTCGAAACACGCCGTGAAGGGCTTCACCGACGCCCTGCGCATGGAGTTGATGGACGAGAACGCACCGATTTCGGTGACGCTGATCAAGCCGGCCTCGATCGACACCCCCCTGCCCCAGCGGGCGCGCAACTACATGGACCGCGAGCCGAGCCTGCCGCCGCCGATCTATCCGCCGGAGGAGGTGGCGAACGCCATCCTGCACGCGGCCGTCCACCCGCAGCGCGACATCTTCGTGGGCGGGGCCGGCAAGGCCTTCGTGGCCGGCAAGGAATTCGCGCCCGGCGCCTACGACTATCTCGGCCCGGCCATCATCGCGCTCCAGAAGCGCCGGAGCGCGCCCCGCAACCCGGACGGCGCCCTGCACGCGCCGGTCTCGGCGGGCGAGACGCGGGGCGACCCGCCCGTCCCGGTCATGCGGACCAGCGCCTACACCCGCGCGACCCTGCACCCCCTCACGGCGGCGGCCGGCCTCCTCGGCGTCGGCGCGGCCACGGCCGTCGCGGTGCTCGGCGCCTCGTCCGGGCGCCGGCGGCGCCTGTAAGTGGCCGTCGCGACGGAGACCCTGCCCGGCCCCGCCCGACCGGCGCGGGAGGCCGGAACCGGCCCCGAGGCCGATCCCCGGATCGTGCCGCGCCAGATCGTGTCCCTGGCCGACGACCGGACGATCGCCTACGCGGAGACCGGCACCGGGCCGGACCTCGTGGCGATCCACGGGACGCTGATGTGCCTGGAGGACGTCTGGCTCGGGTCCGTGCCGGCTCTGGCCGAGCATTTCCGCGTGGTCGCCGTCGACCGCCCGGGCCACGGCTTCAGCCGCCGGCCGCGCGGCGGCGGCGCCGACATCTGGGATCAGGCGGCGTGCATCCGGGAGGCGGTGCGGCAGCTCGGCCTGGAGCGCCCGGTCATCCTGGGCCACTCGTTCGGGGCCGCCGTCGCCCTCGCCTACGGCATGCTCCATCCGGACGAGGTGGCCGGCATCGTCGCCCTGGCGCCGATCTGCTTCCCCGAGCCGCGGCTGGAGCAGGTGCTGTTCGGGCCGCGGGCGCTGCCCTTCGGCGGCGACGCGCTGTCGGCGCTCCTGGGCGCCAGCAGCGATCGGGCGCTGCTCCCGCTCCTGTGGAACGCGATGTTCTTCCCCGAGGCGATGCCGGCGCGCTTCGCGCGGGACTTCCCCTTCGCCCTGGCGGGTCGCCCGGCGCAGATCACCGCCGAGGGCGAGGATGCGGGCTGGCTCTGGCCGGGGCTCGCGCGCAGCGTCCTCGGCTACCCGACCCTGCGCCGGCCCACCCGTATCCTGGGCGGCAGCGCCGACGTGGTGGTGAACACCGACCTGCACGGCCGGCGCGCGGCCGGCCTGATCCCCGGGGCGCGGTTCGAGTCCCTTCCGGGGGCCGGCCACATGCTGCACCACCTGCAGACCGACGCGGTCGTGCGCGCCGCTCTGGCGGTGCGGTCGGAGGCCTGACGCGCCCGGTCACGAGCCCCGCAGGCGGGGCCTCCCTCAGCGGATGAGCGCCTTGATCTGCTGCTTGGCGCCCGCCTTCAACCGGGCCAGCCCGCCGCGGGCCTGCCGCTCGCGCTCCTGCCGCAGCGTGCGCTTCTCGGCGTTCCAGGGATGCTCGTGGCGGAGCGTGTGCTCCGGCGCGCGGACCCCGAAGCCGAGGGCGTAGGCGCGCCGCGGTCCGGCGCTGAGATTCGGCCCGGCGCAGTGCAGGGTCCGGCAATCGTGGAAGGTGGCGCCGCCCGCCGGGAGCGGGCACGGGACCGCGCGCTCCACCGGAACGCCGAGGGCCTCGAGCCCGTGGATCCGCGGGTCGCCGCCGATGCTGCGATGGGGGAGGAGCGGCTCCCGGTGGCTGCCCGGGACGTAGAGCATGCAGCCGTTCTCCGGCGAGACGTCCTGCAGGGGCATCCAGACCGTGATCGCCCGGTAATTCGTGTAGGCGGCGTAGAACGCCTCGTCCTGGTGCCACGCGGTGGCGGCGCCGATCTTCGGCGGCTTGCGGATCGCGTGCTCGAAGACGAGGGCCGCGCGGCTCCCCAGAAGCTGGCGCGACATGGCCAGGGCGTTGGCCCGGAACAGGATGTCCCGGAGGAGCGGCTCGAAGCGGGACGGGTTGAGGAGCTGGGGCGAGCGCGCCTCGCTGGCGCCGCGGTCGACGTCGACGAGGTCGAACAGGCTCCCGTCCTTCCAGCCCCGCGCCTCCTCGAACAGACGGTCATAGGCGCCGCGCAGGGTGTCGAGCTCCTCGGCGGTGGTGATCGCCGGGACGGTGACGAACCCGTCGCGCCGGAACGCGGCGATCTCGTCGTCGGTCAGGATCCGCGTCGGGACGCGCGCCGCCGCGCGATTCCCCACGATCCAGCGGACGAGCCGCGACCGTGCCTCGGCCGCGCGGGCGGAGAGGCCGTTCCCGGCATCGGCGACGCCGAGCCCCAGGCGATCCGGAATCGTGACTGGCATCGCACCCTCCGCTTCGAAGTGATTCCGCGAGGATGCCCACGTCTATTCCGAGGCTTACAGTACCGATTCATAGGTATGACTGAGCGCCCCGGCCTCAGGCATTTGCCTTCAGCTTCATCATGAACCACCTCCGGTTGAGATTTCCGGTTGCAGCTCTTTCCGTGGCGGGACGCGGCTGCTGGTCGCCAGCGTCGCTCCCGCTGACGGGCGATGCCAGCGCGGGAGCGCCGCGCCGATCCATCGCATTGCTCGCATTTCCGGAACCATTTTCTTTCATGGCCGATATTTAATGCATCTCCGGGGCGTATTGGTGAGTTCCGTGGAAGATCGTGGCGATCAATACGGACCGTTTTCCCGGAGAGTGACGATGAATATTTTAACGAAAGCTGCCGCGGCCGTAGCCTTGGCGGCGCTGCCGATCTCGGCCGCGCAGGCGATGCCGGTCGTGGCCGATCCGGGCCTCGCGGCGCCGATCACGCTCGTGGCGGGGGGATGTGGGCCCGGCGCTTGGCGCGGCCCCTGGGGCCACTGCCGCAGCACGCCCTATGTCGGTCCGCTGCCCGGCGGCTGGTATCAGGTGCGCGCGGGGAATGGCTGCCCGCCCGGCTACTGGCGCGGACCGTGGGGCCATTGCCGCAACACGCCGTATCATGGACGGTTGCCGAACGGCGGCTACCGGTAGCCGCCCGCCCTCACCGTCGACGGAGGCCGGCGCCGGAGCGCTGGTGGGCGGTGAGGGACTCGGACTCCCGACCCTCTCGGTGGAATGGATTGGCGTTCCTAAGGCTTGGAGCGCAGGCACAGGGGAAAGACGGAGCGGGCCTTGGAAGGCCCTGTCGGACCTCCGTCTCCGAAGAATATCCGGAGACTGTTCCGAGCCTGTTCCTCGGATACCTCCTGCGCCTTACGCCTGACCGTCGCGCGACACGGTCTCCACAACGCCGCGCAGATGCTCCGGCAGGTGGTGGCCATAAACCTGCTCCACGACCTGCTCATTGGTACCGAGCGCTGGAGCGACCTTGCCGAACGGCACGCCCGCCCTCATGCCCCCGTCGCGAAGGTGTGGCGCAGTGCGCGCGACAGTTCAGCCAGAGCGAGTTGGTGCCCGACAATGCCTGTTTGAACGCATCAATAATAGTGACGACGAATGACCAGCGCGACGAGGGCAGCAACGGCTCCCAAGGACGCCCCGATCGGCGTGAAAAGCAAAACGACCATATAGCCGGCCGTGCCTTCGCGCTGGGTTACCTTCATAATGTCAACATACCAAGCACCGACGAGAAACCCCAGTATTCCACCCACCACTGCCCCGCAAATAACCGCACTTAGATAAACAAAAATCGAAAATAGAATGTGATTGAACGCCATCGATACACGACTCCGCCCTCGAATCAGGGCGAAGCTTCCAAAGATCCTCCTGTTCTTGCAACAGGTTCACGCTGCGATTGTGTGCTAGTGCCGACCTTCGCCTTTGCCGGCTCTATCGGTGCCTCCACAGTCGCGCCGCATCGTGGCGGGGCAGCTAGCGTCCCTTTCGCTTCAACGTCCCTTGGAACTCACACGAAGCGCCGTGCCACATCGTGCAGCCCTGCTCCTCCAGGACGACGGACCGGAAATCCGGAGCGTAGCGAGCGGTGATTCGGCAGGTTTGCCCACCTTCGGTTTTGCGGAAAACGACTGTGTCGGGTCCGGTCGGCCGCCCTTTCATCCTCACCTCACCGCCGCAGCCCTTGGTTCCCGTCGAGAACTGGGCCGTGAAGCCGGCTGCGCCCGCTGCCTTCACCTCGACGCCCTGCTCGTAGCCGTCCTCCTGGTGCTCGAAGGTGCCCACCGCCCTGGCTCCCGGGCCCGCGGCGTGCGCGACCGTGGAGACGAGCAGAGGGAGGAGGATCGCGAGCCGGCGGAGCATTACCGCACCTTATCAGATCGAGGAGAGCGATAGCCCTGGGCGGCCCGCACGATGATCGCCACGAAGCTGATGGCCAGCAAGAGGATCAGCGCCTCGTAGGCCCACGGCCCGAGCCATGACGCGGCCGCGTCCGGCATGTGACGCACGAGCGTACGCACGATGCCCGCGGCGAGCGCGATCAGCGTGACGAGGCCGAGGGCGAATTGAAGCCAGCGGGGCATGCGGCTCAGGTAGCACGCTCCGACGAGCCGGTCAGCGGGTAGCCTGCCGCTCGAACTGGCTCCCGCACTTCTTCTGACGAAGGTTATCTCCAGCGCCTCCATCTCGCCCTCGCGGGCGCGCCAGCTCGGCTCGGCGTGTCCTAGGACCGAGCCGTGGAGGCGCAGCAGCGCGGGCGCGACGGCCAGAAGATGTCCGAGGCGCTCGAGCCCTCGACCGCCGGCGGCGGCTTCACGTCCTCTCCTGCGGGCCGCGGCCTAGCCGGAACCATGGTGCCGTAAGGTGCCGTCAGAACCGCTGCTGAGGTCGGAACTTGCCGGCCTCAAATCAGCGAACAACTGAAACCATGAACAATCTTGGTGGGCGGTGAGGGACTCGAACCCCCGACCCTCTCCGTGTAAAGCCGAGAGCCGGTGTGATCATACGGCATCAACTGGCCGCATAAATCGTTATAGAACAACGGTTTCTTAGACAGACCCTCTTCCGGCTGGGATCATAAAAGCGCATTGGGAAGCATGATCGTGCTTCCCAACCGCTTCCCAGCCGAGCACCCATGCGCCTCACCAAAGCGACTATCGGAGCAGTGGAAATTCCGCCCGGGAAAACCGAGCGGATCGTTTTCGATGACGCTTTGCCAGGGTTTGGCATTCGCCTCCGCGCTGGCGGGAAGCGAACCTGGATCGTCCAGTATCGGGTTGGGACGAAACATCGCCGGGTGACACTGGCGAATGCCGCAGCCTTGGATCTAGAGGAAGCGCGCAAGCGCGCCAGGGAAATCCTCGCCAAGGTGCAGCTCGGCGGTGACCCGCAGATAGAAAAGGCCCAAGCTCGCGCGCGGGCGGCCATAACTCTATCTGGCGTAACCAACGACTACCTGCGGCTGGTCGAAACCCGCCTTAAGCCAACTTCCTACGCTGAAGCCGAACGATATCTGCGTCGCTATTTGGTCCCACTCCATGACTCGCCGGTCCACTCTGTCGGGCGCCGAGAAGTAGCAAGCTGGTTGAACGGCGTTGCTGCGCAACACGGTCCCCATGCGGCGAATCGGGGCCGGACGTGCCTATCCGCTCTTTTCACGTGGGCAATGCGCCAAGGCCTTGTGGAAACTAATCCTGTTACCTCCACCGGAAAGGCGGTTGAGGAAACCAGCCGCACGCGCGTGCTCACCGCGGGCGAAATTGCCGAGATATGGCGAGCCTGCCGAGATGATGACCACGGGCGAATCGTCAAATTGCTGCTTCTAACCGGCCAGCGGCGAAACGAAGTCGGGGGCATGCGCTGGTGCGAGATAGACAAGGCGAGCGAGGTTTGGCGCCTCCCAGCCGAACGCACCAAAAATGGCCTTCCGCACGACGTGCCGCTCTCGCGCGCCGTTCGCGAAATCCTCGAAACCGTACCACGTCGCGCAGGCCGCGAGTTTTTGTTCGGGGAATCGGCTGGATCATATCAGGGCTGGTCTCGTGCAAAAACCTCCCTCGACAAACGCATAAACGAAGCACGCATTTGGATGCATGGTAGAAACACTCAAGGTATTACCCCTTGGCGAATCCACGATTTACGACGCACCGTCGTAACCCACATGAACGAAAACCTCGGGGTTCTGCCCCATGTGGTCGAAGCCATCGTGAATCACATAACCGGACCAGCGAGAATGGGCGTAGCAAGAGTTTATAACCGAGCAACCTATGCGACGGAGAAAACCGCGGCCCTCGAAAACTGGTCTCAATACCTCCATAAAATCATCACTGCCGATATTTAGGCATGACGATCTAAACCGGCTGGATACATTAGAGGCTAGATACATTGAGCGTGAAGATTATGCCTTGTCTGATCCGATAGGATCGCGCATGCTTACTTGCGCCTCGCTCGTATGCGGGGTCTTGGAGCGAGTGTATGGCTCTGACTTACCTTGAGGGCCTGCCACCCGAAGTGGCCGCCCAAATCGTCCTCAACCGTGTGGTGGGCGCAGCCGAAGCTGCCGCCTTCTGCAACTTCTCTCTGCCGCACTGGCGCCGGCTGTACCGTGCTGGAAAAGTGCCAAGGTCCGTAAAGCTAGAGCGGTATCCGATCATATTGGATCATATGCGTCGTAGCCTCCGGCGGCGAGATAGCGGCGGCATTCGGCTGGCGTGAAGCGTCTGAAGGCTCGTCGGATCGTGTCCCAGAGGTCGCTGATCGT
>NZ_JBKFBI010000117.1:0-19358 GCF_053346095.1 Methylobacterium sp. A52T
ACGATCAGCGACCTCTGGGACACGATCCGACGAGCCTTCAGACGCTTCACGCCAGCCGAATGCCGCCGCTATCTCGCCGCCGGAGGCTACGACGCATATGATCCAATATGATCGGATACCGCTCTAGAACGATGCCGACGCCACCGACCACGACACAGTAGCCGGGGACGACCCAGGTGTTTGGCCCGTGCGGTCGCGACGACCTCTGCACTCGCGCAGGTGCCGATTCGGTCTCGCGTGCCAGGGCGATGCGCTCGTGAGAGGGAGAGTGCCCGGCGGCTTCATCGTCCGTCCCGAGTTGAGAGAGCCCCGAATCGTAGGCCTTCACCTTCTCGCCCGTCGCGCCGCTATCGATGTCCGCCTTCAGCATCGCCGAGGTCGGGCGATCTGAGGCAGGGGGCTCCTCTACGGATAGGTTGCCTGGAGCCGGTGGGGTCTCGGAACGGAGGATCATGCGATGCGCCTTGCAACACCGTCGTGCCGGGCAACTCCCGGTGCGGGGTCGTGAGAATGAGCAACCCCTGCGATGGGACACCGTGTTCCCTGGGTAGTGTCGCATGGGACCGCGCATCACTGGTTCGAACAGCAGAGTTCAGCCGTGAGCGGCAGATTCGATTCGGAGAGCCGCTACAGGAAAAGCGGATTGCCTCCTGACGATCCGATGCGGCTGCCAGAGGGCCGCTCGATGCGCTTCGAAAGCGAACGTCCGTGATCGCCTCGCCGGCGGAGCCGTCAACGTCCGCCATCCCCGAGGATGTGGTCTGCACGCTGACGACCTCGAGCGTCGATCTCATGGCGGGCGGCTGAACTTCGCGTCGTCACCTGGACCTTTCCATGAAGCGCGGCATTGAGGGGAGATGTCCCATGCCTCCTCGAACGGTTCGCCCGGTGCTCTCGTCGACGACGACGACGGCATGGTCCGCATGGCTGCGGTCGACATCTTGGAGGAAGCGGGGTTCAGGACTTTTGAGGCCGCATCCGGCGATAAGGCGTTGCTCGTGCTCGAAGAACACCATGCGTGCATCACGCTGCTGTTCACCGACGTGCAGATGCCGGGCGTGCACGATGGCTTCGCCCTCGCTCGCAAGGTTGCGAGCGCCTATCCACACATCTCGATCGTCGTTGCGTCTGGGCAGGCCAAACCCGGACCGAACGATCTGCCGGACGGAGCGTGCTTCATCGGAAAGCCGTTCAGCGTGGACATCGTCCATCACCATCTACGCGAGGTTCTGCCAGACGAGCAGAAGCCCGAACCCCTGTGCAAGAAGAACCCCGCCTGAGAGGTGCAGCCATGTCCGCCGTCAGCACTCACGGCTACGCATGCAAGCATTTGAAATGACTGTCAGCACCCCGAAGCCGATACGGCGGCGACGTCCGCTTCAATGCATTCGACCCCGATAGCGGAACGGCGGAAATCCACCATCGGAGACGCTCAGGCGGGCAGCCGAAATCTGCTGATGTTGGCCGAAAGCTGCCGGTCGGCTTCGGAGTGGTGCTGCCGGAAGAGCGGACGGCCTCCAATCGACCCAACGCAGTGGTTCAAGCGCGGCCATGTGGTTCACTTGAGCGGATGCAGGTTCCGCCACCACTTTGGCAGGGATGTGCCCATCCCAGGCAATCAGCAAGCTCCTCCTGCATCCCCAAAAATTGAGCAAAGTCGCCGCGGTTGGCGCCTGCCTTTCGATCCTTGCAGTCCTTTCGAATGCTCGATTTTTAAAGATCATTCCACGGGCCATCATCGACGAATATTTCAGGCTGGCCCTGTCGGCGCCCGTTGGCAGTCAATCGGTGCACGTCGACGCTGGCACCATCGCTCAGCTTCTAAGAAGAAGGTCTTCCGTGCGCCGTTTGCAGGCGATGGGTCAATTTCATTCGGTTGCGCCGCCACTGAGTGCGCCGGCTGAGGCAATCACGGCCGCTATCCAACTCCTCCAGATCCGACCCCACAGGTGGGAGCGATCCTGCCGGCAGCCGGGGATCCGGCCGTAGTGCACACGTGGAGCGAACCTCTCTGTTTCTCGAGGTTCAGAGCCAGCTCGTCGCGATCATGAACTCAGAGAGCGCGATCTTGCCTGCCTCGGTGATGGTCCACTCAACAATGGGATGACCGCGCAGATGATGCAGGCGCGGACCTCCGATCCGCTGGATGAGCCCCAGGCGTTCCAGGAGAAGATTCCTCGTATCGTCGGCCGCCATCTCGCGATTGCGTGCACCGATCAGAGCGAGGCGTTCGCCTTGCGTCCTCTTCAAGAGATCGCTCACTGCTTGGCCTGTTCGCCTGCGTCGGTGGCACAGATTGAGATCACAAGGGCCTGCCAGTGATCGTCTTACCTCTTGCCGCGCAAAAATTCGCAATACAGGCTCGTCAGAGCGACTAATCATCTCCTTACAGTCAGTTATGATGTTTGCAGTCGTTATGCAATTAATTATCATAGGGCATTTAACTCTCTTTGCATAGGAGCACCGTGACCCACAATGTCAGCGCCTCGCTGGAAGATTATTCGTCTCGGCAATAGTGGGGCGAATGCCACATCCTGTAATGCGCGATCACAGTCTGGCGCGTCGCAAAGCAGGCCCACCTCGGCGCCTTCCCGAAGGATCGACGGAGCAGCGCTCGCTTCAGCCCCCTCGGAGAGCCCAAAGCAGATAGCTGGAAGGACCTCCTTATGCTTTCATCAACTCGCCTTGAGGTACTTCTCCATGCTGGCACCGAGGCCGGCGGAATGCGCCTCGAGCTTGTCGGAGATCCGCCGGACCATCTCTGCGAGCTGTCCCGTCTCTCCGGCCGCGGCCGAGACACCGGTGATGTTGGACGACATCTCCTGGGTCGAGGCGGCCTGCTCCTCGACGGCGCTCGCCATAGCCAGCGTGAGTTTCGAAAGCTCGGCCACCTCGTCGGTGATTAAGCGGATCGCCGTCACGGCCTCGCCGGTCGCCTTCTGGATGGCGTGGACCTTGTGCGTGATCTCGCCGGTCGCTCTCGCCGTCTGGCCGGCAAGCTCCTTGACCTCCGTGGCCACTACCGCGAAGCCGCGCCCGGCCGCACCCGCGCGCGCCGCCTCGATCGTGGCGTTGAGTGCGAGAAGATTGGTCTGGTCGGCGATAGATTTGATCATTCCGACTACCGCGTCGACTTCGCCGGCATTGGCCGCGAGGTTGCGAACCGTTACGTCCGTCGCCGTCGCCTGGTTGGCGATCTGCTGGGTACGCTCGGAGACCCGCCCGACTTGACCCGAGATCTCGTGGATCGAGCTGGTCATCTCCTCGGATCCGGCCGCCACGGAGTTCGCGCGCTCGCTCGCCGCGTCCGCCGAGCGGTTCAGGCCCTCCGCCGACTCCTTCATCTCGCCGATCGCGGTCCCGAGCGCCTCGACGACGCCGGCGACGTCCTCGGCCATGGCGAGTTGTGCGGTGATGACCGACCACGTCAACATCGGCCCGACATAGGCTCCGTCCGCGTCGGTGATGGCGGAGACCTGCAGATCGAGGGTCTCGGGTCCGACCTTGATCTTGGTGCGGTGGGGCAGTCGGCGCGCGTCGGCGAGCATGTTCCGCTGGTGATGCGGGTTCTTGTGGAACACGTCGAAGGACTTGCCCATCATCTCGGAGACCTTGATCGGCAGATACCGCTCGATGGCTTCCAGAGTCTTGCGCGAGGTGTTGTTGATGTAATTGATCTTGAAATCGTCCTTCGGATCCGCGGTCATGACGGCGACCGGCATCTCGTCGATCATGCGCAGCAGCCGGTTGGTCTCGCTCTTCTTGGCCGTGATGTCGCTGGCGAACTTGATGACCTTGAACGGCTTGCCGTCGGAGCCCAGGATCGGGTTGTAGGTGGCTTCGAGCCAGACCCTCGCGCCGGACCGCGCGCGGCGGGGGAACTCGCCGGACACGAACTCGCCGGCCCGCAGCTTCGACCAGAATTCATCATACTCCGGACCGTTGGCCATCTCCTCGCTGACCAGGATCCGGTGGTGCTTACCCTGCAGGGAAGCGAGATCGTAGTCCACGACGGCCAGGAAATTCGGGTTGGCGCGCAGGATGGTGCCATCCATGCCGAACTCGATGATGGCCAACGAGCGCGTCAGCGCGTCGATGGTGGCTTGGGTTTCATTGAAGGCGGGCTTACGGAACATGGCGCAACTCTCATTGGACGCCGTATCGTGACATCGAGACCACAAGTTGGTCTTAGTCGCGTCTCGGAATCCGGCTCGGACCGTGCGCCACCACGTTCCATTTCAAAAGGATTTTTGGAGCCCAATACAGATCATGGTCGGGCCATGACCCATTCCGTGTCAGATCGATCCTCGCCTTCCAGTCTCCGCGACTGCCGACAGGCGAACGGCGGTCACCAAATGATCGGAGCCGGTCCGAGCGCGCGTCGAGAGCCGCTGCGCACGGTGCCGCGACTGGCGACGGTCCGATCCGCGCGTGACGTCGAACGCGGTCTCCCCGGTCGCTCACCGCGCGCCTTCGACCGCGCGGACACGTCGGTCCGGTGTGCGGAACTCGGACAGCCTGGGACAGGGCCGTGATCCGGATCGGCTGGCCCGCATTCGCGAGGTTGGCCCGAAGGCTACCGCGAAGCCTGCGCCGAATCCCCTTCGTCCGCGAGCCGAAGGAATTCCTCGACCTTCGCGACGTTGCGTTCCGCCAAGGCGAGGACTTTCCAGGCCGCGACGAGAACCTCCGGCTCGGCGGACAGCCTCTCGTCCGGGGCTTGCAGGACCCGCCTGAGGCCGCCGGCCAGCGCCCGCATCGACGCCGCGGCCTGACGGATCTGCGCGATCCGCGGACCGATGTCCTCGCCGGAATCGAGGCGCCGGCGCAGGTCCAGAAGCATCGCGCGGGCGCTCTCGGCGCCCGGGATGGTGCCGAGGGGGATGATGTCGGCCATGGCGCTCACGCCTGCCCGACCCGGTACGGGCCGCAACGCCGGTGCCCCGCCGGGGCATATCCCCGGCAACCCGGCCGAAGCGTGGGATCGGTCCCGAGGCCCGGGACGCTGGCTGTGCTGCACGCCATCGGGATCGCCTCAGGCCGCGCGCACGGTGGTGAGGAAGCGCGTCATCTCCGCTGCGAGCTGCTCGGCGTGTCGCGACAGCTCGCCGGACGACGCCAGCACCTGGGTCGCCGCCGCGCCGGTAGCCTCCGACGCTGAGGCGACTCCGGCGATGTTGCCGGTCACCTCCGCGGTGCCCGTCGCCGCCTGGGCGACGTTGCGCACGATCTCCTGGGTCGCCGCGCCCTGCTGCTCCACGGCGGCGGCAATGCTGGCCGCCACCGTGTTGATCTCGCGGATGCGCCCCGTGATCGCGCCGATGGCCGAGACGGCCTCGCCCGTCACGCCCTGGATGCGGCCGATATGGCCGCCGATCTCGTCCGTCGCCCGGGCCGTCTGCGACGCGAGTTCCTTGACCTCGGCTGCGACGACCGCGAAGCCCTTGCCAGCCTCGCCGGCCCGCGCCGCCTCGATGGTCGCGTTCAGCGCCAGGAGGTTGGTTTGGCCGGCGATGGCCGAGATCATCGCGACGACGTCGCCGATCCTCGCGACGGCCGTCGTGAGGTCCTCGACGAGCCGCGCCGTCCGGTCGGCCTCGCCGACAGCGGCCTGGGCAAGGGATGCCGATCCCTGTACCTGCCGGCCGATCTCCTGAACCGAGCTCCCGAGCTCCTCGGAGGCCGCCGCCACGGTACCGACGTTCGACGCTGCCTGATCGGCCGCCGCCGCCACGGCCGTGGACTGCGTGGCCGTCTCGGTCGCGGTCGCGGTCATCGTCGCGGCCGTGGCCTGCAACTCCGTGGCGGAGGCCGAGACCATCCCGACGATGCCGCCGACGGTCCGCTCGAAGCCGTTCGCGAGGTCTATCATGAGGCGCCGTCGCTCGGCGCCGGCCGCCGCGTCGGCGGCGCGCTTCGTCTCCGCGTCCTCGACGGCCTTCCGCGCGACCATGGCGCGGATGTCCGCGACGGCCTTGCCGACCTGGCCGATCTCGTCGCGACGGGCGGCCTCCGCGATGTCGGCGTCGATATCGCCCTTGGCCATGCGCTGCAGAACGGCGACCAACCGCGTCAGGGGCCGCGTCGGCCCGAAATGGACGATGGCGAACGCGATGGCCAGGGCCGCGAGCAGCCCGGCGACCGCGGCCGTGACGAGGACCGTCGTCGCCCGCTCCGCGCTCGCCTGGGCCTCCGCCTTCGCCTGGGCGAGCTCGGCCGCGAGATTGTCGATGCGCGGCTGAACGAGGTCGCGGACCTTGTTGCGGGCCGCGAGACCTTCGGAAAGCACGATTTTCCGCGCGGTCTCGGCGTCCCTGTCGAGGGCCGCCGCGTTCGCGCGCCCGACGACGTGGAAATAGACCTCGACGGCCTCGCGCAGCTTCTGATTGACGGCCCGCCGCTCGGGCGAGTTCGACAGCGCGATCAGCCTGTCGACCGCCACGTAGGCCTGTTTCACGGCCTCGTCGTAGCGCGATCGGTACGTGGCCTGCTCGGGCGGCCGGTCCTCGATGAGGATGTTCCGATTCTGAACCGTCGCCTCGAGGACGTTCGTGCGAACAGTCAGGATATTCTCGAGTCGCGCGGACTGGACATCGACGATGTGCTGCGTCTTCTCGTTCAACTCATCGAAGACGCCGTGCGCGCGATACACGAGCCCGCCGGCGACGGCGGCGACCAGCAGCAGCGGGATCGTCACCTTGGTAACAATCTTGAGGTCGGAAAGGCGCGACATGTACTGTTGCTCCGCTACTTCTGAATTTTGAAGTCGCCGCATTTAAAGACGCGTTGCCCGGCAAGCGCGCGCCGGGGGCGTCCTCAGCGCGACAAGAGAGGTTTTCTGCCTTTCGGCGGCGACGCGATGCGCCGCCCGTCGACTACGAGGCGCGGGCCAGCGACAGGACCGGGCGCGCGTCGGCGGTCGGGCTCCCGTCCGGATCGCCGGCGCTCACGCTCGGCGGCGGCGCAGCACCCTCGATGCGCGCGATGAGTGCCGCGACCTCGTGGACCGGGCGCGCCGGGCTGTAGAGGAAGCCCTGCGCGATGTCGCAGCGCTTGTCCCGCAGGACGTCCAGTTGCTGCCGGGTCTCCACGCCCTCCACCGTGACGCTCATCGACAGGGCCCGCGCCATCCGGGCGATGGCCTCGACCACGGCGACCTTCTCGGGGCGGCCCTGCAGGTCGCGCACGAAGGAGCGGTCAACCTTCACCTTGTCGAACGGGAATTCGGTCAGGTAGCTCAGGCTCGAGTAGCCCGTGCCGAAGTCGTCCAGCGCGATGCGCACGCCCGTCGCGCGCAGGCGCTTCAGGTTCTCCAGAACCTCCGGACCGTGGTCGAGCAGCACCGACTCGGTGATCTCGATCTCGAGCCGATCTGGCGCGAGACCGGTCTCGCGGAGAACGGCCGCGACCTCGGCGTGGAAGCCCGGCATCCGCACGTGGATGGAGGAGATGTTCACCGCGATCTTCAGGTCGGACCACGTGCGGGCGTCGGTGCAGGCGCGGCGCAGGGCCCAGCGGCCGATCTCGACGATGAAGCCGGTCGTCTCGGCGATGGGGATGATCTCCCCCGGCGAGACCCAGCCGTACCCGGGCTTGTTCCACCGCAGCAGCGCCTCGAAACCGGCGACACGACCGCTCCGCATGTCCACCAGGGGCTGGTAGTGCAGCTCCATCTCGTCCGCCGCGAGGGCCGCGCGCATGTCCAGGTCGAACTGCCGCTGGCGGACGACCCGCTCCTCCAGCGACGGATCGAAGGTCCGCCAGCAGCCCTTGCCGTCCGCCTTGGCGGCGTAGAGGGCGAGGTCGGCGCGCATGAGCAGGCTGGCAGGCTCGATCGCGTCGTCCGGCATGTAGGCGATGCCGACGCTGACACCGACCTCCAGCCGGGCCTCGTCGATCTGGAACGGGCGGCGCAGCTCGGCCACCACGCGGGCGGCGAGGGCCTCGGCCGCGGGCCGGCCGAGGTCGCGGACGACCATCGCGAACTCGTCGCCGCCGAGGCGGAACAGGCTGTGCGGTTCACCGATGGCGAGCAGGCGTGCGGTGACCGCGCGCAGCAATCGGTCGCCGACGAGGTGGCCGCGACTGTCGTTGACGGCCTTGAAGCCGTCGAGGTCGAGATAGAACAGCGCACTCGGTCTCTCCGCCGTGCGGACCGTGCGGCAGAGCGTCCCCAGCGCGTCCTGGAAACCGCTGCGGTTCGGCAGTCCGGTCAGGCTGTCGTGACCCGCCAGGAAGGCGATGCGGGCCTGCGCCTCCCGGCTCTCGGTGGTGTCCGAGCCCACACCGCGGTAGCCCGTGAACGCTCCCTGTGCGTCGAAGACGGGCTTGCCGTTGAGCGTGATCCAGCGCGTGCCGACCGCGGTACGGAGCCGGATGGTGCGATCGCGGAAAGGCGCGCGCGCCGCGATCGCCGCGGCGACGGCCTGGGCGTCCGCGCCGTCGCCGTCCGGGTCGGCGAACGCGCGCAGAAGCTCGGACAGCGGCCGGTGGCGCAGCCCGGCGACCTCGACGCCGAGCAGGGCGGCGACAGCGGCGCGGGCCTGCCGAAGGCGCCCGACCGTGTCGGTTTCCCAGAGCCAGTCGCTCGTGCCCTCGGCGAAATCCTTGAGGAGGAACCCGATGGTCTCGCTCTGCGCCTGCACCATGACGCGGTCGCAGAGGCGCTGGTAGGAGTGCCGGCACATCCGACGCGCGCTCACGAAGACGAAGGCCGCGTACAGCGACAGCAGCACGGCGACGTACTCGCCGACCGGGCTCTCGCAACCGACGAGCCCGACGAAGATGCCGGCCACCACCGGCGCCACGGCCAGGAGTGCCAGGGAGAAGATCGGGCCCGCCACGTAGGCGTGCGAGATCAGGGCGGCGCAGACGGCCCCGACCACGATCCGGTAGGCATTGTCGACCGAGGGCAGCAGGATCGCCGGCATGCTGGCCCAGGCGAGACCGCGGCCGAGCGCGAGGCCGTGAAGGACGGCGAAGGCCTCCCGGGCGATCGATCGGTCGCCGAGGCGGCCGCGATAGCGTCGCATCGCGATCATAGCCACCGCGCACAGCGCCGTCACCGCCACAGCGAGACCGGACAGGTAAGCGTGCGAGACGATGCCCCAGAAGATGGCGGCCAGCGCGAGCACGACGGCGGCCTGCGTCACCGCCGAGTATCGGCCGAGTTGCAGCGTCTCGGCGAGCATCGTGGCGCGCATCGCCTCGCGCAGGCGCGCGTCCTCGTCGGGCAGGTGCGCCGCGTCGTCGACGCCCATCGGCAGGATGATCTCACTCATGGCCGCGCCCGTTCGAGGACGTCGAAGCGTCGGCGGCGATCACCCTGCCGCGGAGGTCGAACTGGATCGACGCCGGTGCACTGTCGAGGGTGCTCGACTTCGCCCGGCATTCGGCATTCGGCAGCGACATTCAGGTACCCAGGCAGGAGACGGCTCGCCGCGTCTCCGGTACGAGGATGACCGCTTCGGACTGCCAGAGTCTCAAGCCGATCGCCGGAATTCCTGTTCAATCGCGCTCAAGGGGATCGAATTTCCTGTCATTCCACCGGACACATCCGAAGCTTCGGGCGCAGTGGAATTTTTTATTCCATCCTGCGGCATATCCATCGGTCTCGACCGATAGATACCTCGTCGAATTCTGGTATCCATCGATCTCCAAGAAGGAATCCGACTCAGGCTTCCTTTCCCAAACGATCGATGGCCCGCACGACACTGACAGCCGCCATCGAATGTCAGTCAATATGGATCGAATGCTGTCTTCTTAACGCTTTCACTGCCGCGATTATGGCATTTTGCATCTCAGTTCTGGAGCGCTGGCGATCGGGGTGAGGCGATGCCGACACGTTCATTGATGCGTCCGCAGGCGAAGACCGAGATCGGCGCCGCCCCGCGCGGCTTCTCCTCGCGCCACTACCTGAAGCTGATCGAGGATACGGGAAAAATCGGCTTCTGGTCGGCGGATATGCGCTCCGAGCGACTGGACGCGTCGCCGGGCCTCTACCGGATTCTGGGCCTCGACCCGACCACGGAGATGACCTTCGGCTTCGGGCTCGACATGATCCACCCGGAGGATCAGGCCGCGCACGGTGACCAGATCGCCGTGCTGCGCTCCGGCCAGCCGGTCAGTCGCGAGTTCCGCATCATCCGGCCGGACCGGACCCAGCGCTGGCTCCTGCACCACGCCGAGGTCATGCTCGGCGCGGACGGGCGCCCGAGCCAGGGCATGGGCGTCGTGTTCGACGTCACGGCGCAGCACGAGACCATGAACGCGCTCATGCAGCGGCATGACCGCCTGAACGCGCTGATCGCCGCGACGGCAGCGGTCTTCTGGGTCAACAAGGCGAACGGTGAGCCGAGCGAGATGCCGCAGTGGATGGCCCTGACCGGTCAGTCTCACGCGCAGATGCAGGGTCTGGGCTGGCTCGACGCCGTCCACCCGGACGACCGCTCCCGCACGCTCGCGGCCTGGACCACGGCGGTGGAGCACACGGCGCCCTACAACACGGACTATCGCGTCCTGTGCGCGGACGGGATTTACCGGTGGTTCAACGCGCGCGGCGCGCCGGTGCTGAACAAGGACGGCTCCGTCCGCGAATGGGTCGGCGTCTGCTTGAACGTTCCGGGACGGACCCGCTACGGGGCCCCGCCGCCCGAGGCAGTCCCGCCGCCGGGGACCGCGCGGGGTTCGGTCGCCGACGAGACCCTGATCCCGAGCCAGATCCGTTCGGCCCGCGCAATCACCGGCCTCTCGAAGGATGAGCTGGCCGCGCGGGCCAACGTCTCGGTCTCGACCCTCAACCGGCTGGAGGACCCGACCTCGGCGGTCCGGTCGCGCTCGGACACCCTGCTCGCCGTGCGTCGTGCCCTGGAAGAGGCGGGCGTCGAATTCATCTTCGAGGCAGGCAAGAAGCCCGGCGTGCGCGAGGCGTGACTGCACTTGAGGCCGCCTGACCGTCCGGTGCATTCGGCACCTGATCCGCCCCTGACTTCGCGGGCACGGGGAGATCGGTTCGCGGCCCTCTCGGCTTGCTCGGGCGTGAGAGAGCCGAGCGCCGAATGGATGCGCTGCCGGTTGTCGTAGGCCTCGATGTAGGCGAACAGATCGCGCCGCGCCTCATCTCGGGTCGTCCATCGTCGCTGATGGACGAGCTCGACCTTGAGCGTGTGGAAGAAGCTCTCCATCGGGGCGTTGTCGTAGCAGCGAGCCGTGCGGCTCATCGACGGCTTCGCCCCCATGCTGATGCGTTGCTTACGGTAGGCCTGCGCCGCGTACTGCCTGCCGCGATCCGGGTGGCAGATGAGCTCGGCGGCCCGCCGCTGCTCTCCAGCAGGGCGACCGCTTCGCGTTTGAACTCGGGCGTGAACTCGCGTCTCGTCTTCGCCATCCGACACCTTCCCCGCTCAGCATGAGCGTATCAGAGGTGTCCGCGAAGCCGAGGGAGGATCAATCGATGACGCGTCTGACCCTGCGGACGAGCTCCAGGCGCTTATAGGGCTTGTTGATGATCTCGAACTCGGTGCCGCCGGCGTCGGTCCTTTCCAGCGAGGCCTCGGCCTAGCCCGTCGTGAGGAAGACCTTGATGCTGGCCCCGGTTAGCCGGGCGGCATCTTCCAGGTCCGCTTCCGAGATGCCGCCGAACCTCAACAGACGACCGGGTTGGGCGCCAAGCCGAACGTCCGGTTTTTCGTACGCTGATGGTCCGGCGTGACGTGCTCTGGCCGGGAGCTGAATGGCCGCCGTGGAGCCCGACCGCTGCAAAGGAGGACGGCCTCCCACCGACCCGACCCTGCCGTCAGAGCGTGTCGGCACGTCTCCCGGAAGCGGACCTCCAGCGTGCAGCGACCGGACGATGCGCGCCCTGCTCAGTGCGCCAGCGATCGGTCCGATGCGTCCGACGAGCGCTTCTTCCTCTTGCGCTTGCTCGCTTTCAAGACCACGTCCGCGTTGTCCTCGGCGATGCGCTCAGCCAGCGCGAAGTCGTGAAGCTTCGCGGTCGCGCCCTCCGTAGCGGTCGGCGCTTCTGTCACGGCGTAGAAGGCGGCGCGGACGATCTCCTTCTTGCTCGCCTCCGGATGCCGCTCGCGGATGGCGGAACGAATCGCCTTCGGCTTCATGCCTGGCGCGGCGATCTTCCTCAGCGTGTCCGCGATCGCCCGGATCGATGCCATACCGCTACCTTCACCCGATCCCTTCTGCCGGCTCACAAACCCGTCAGCCGGCGGGGCGTTCCGAGGCCGCGGCCACACAGGCGGCTTCCCGCGCGCGACGCGCCGCACCCGCGGACGTGAGCGCGCGCCGAACCGCCGCGCGCCTCCCGAGACCGGAACGCGCTCGGCGCGCGTCCGCCACAGGGCGCGCACGCACCGCGACTGCGCCCGGGGGCGCCCAAGCAAGCCGCCTTCACCTCAGTAACGGGTGATGGCACGCAGGCCGAACACCGCGGCGCCGCGCACCCGCTTGCCGTCAGGATCGCGCGGATTGGCGATCCCGCCACCCGGATGGGCGATGTACTGCACGGTCGGCTGCAGGGCGATGCCGGGCGCGAGCACGGCTTGATAGGTCGCCTCGAGCAAAATCTCGGCGCTTCGGCGCGGTGCGGGTGTCGTGCTCTGGAGCGCGGCGATCGCATCGAGCCGGCGTGCCGCCGGGGAGATGCGGGTGATGCCGACGGCGAGGCCCAGCGTGTCGTCCGACCGTCCGGGGATCAGGCCGCGATAGGCGATGCCGCCGTCGATGTAGAGATCCACCAGATTGCGGTCCCCCGGCGAGACGGACGCACGCAGGAAGACGCTGGCGCCGTCGTTGGGATCGTCCGGCTCCTGGTAGATCGTCTGGTCGATGAGCCCGTAGAGGCCCGAATTGCCCGAAACCCTCCGATCGAGGCCACTCACCGGATCCGGCGTGAGGGCATCGACGCGGCCGAAGCGGTGCCAGCCGCCCAGCGTGACGGTGCCCGGCCGGCCTTCGGAACCCGGACGGGTGTTGTAGGCGTAGGCGACCTCGGCGATGACGAGCGGGGGGTCGGAGACGGGGAAGCGGATACCGTTCGGATTGCGGCGCTGCGGGTCTACGCCCGAGCGGGGACGGCCGCCGCCGGGTGTGCCGTCGATCACGCTCGCCTGGAACGAGAGATCGGGCGTCGGGACGTACTTCAGGCGGACGGTCGGCGCCGAGAGCGGATAGGCCGGCCCTCCGTCCACCATGTTCGCGGCGAAGATCTCCGGCCAGCCGAAGGTTCCGTTGGTGAACAGGATGCTGGTCTGGCTCACCATGTACTCGGTGTCGGCGGAGAGCTGGCCGACACGGACGGACAGCCTGTCGTCGAACAGGCTCTGCTCCAGCCACAGCTCCGAGAGCCGCGAAGCCGGCAACGCCTCGATCTCGCTGATCGTCATGAGGTTGCCGACGCGGCTGCGGGAGGCTCCGCTCCCCTGGATCTGGTAGACGGTGGCGTGGGCCGTGGCCCCCTTCCACCCGGCGAGCGTGTCGAGGTCGACATCGACGTCGAGATCGAGCAGCGTCAGGCCCGTGGAGCCCTGCCGCAGGCCGCCGCGCAGATTGCGGTAGGTCTCGGCCACACTGATCAGGCCGAAGGTGATCCCGCGGCTCTCCAGGAAGGCGCGATACCCGCCGGGATCGCCGGCGGCCCCGAGGAGGGGCTGGAACGAGGTCGTGACCTCCGCCGCGCGACCGGCCGAGAACACGGGCTGAGCGACCGAGGTCTGCGGATCGCCGCCTGCGCCGGAGGGTGAACCGATGGCGAGGCCCTCCGCGGCGACCCGCGCGGCCGTCGCCAGCGGATCCGCGGCCGGTTCGGCCAAGGCACGGCCGACCGGTGCGACGAGAACGAGCGTGATGCCGGCGAGGGCGCAGATGACAGAGCGCACCAGGACCTCTGGAGACATCGGGCTCGGCGAACGAAGGCATAGCCTCGTGACCATTCGACGACGGCGGTGGCGAGACATCGCCGCGAATTGATGGGACAGACGCGGCACTGACGCTGGCTCGTACAACCGCAGGTCGCTAGGGTTCTCCGCATCACCGGAGGTCCTCCACCGTGCGTACGCTCGCTCTCGCCTCGGCCCTCGTCTTCGCCTGCACGGTGTCCGTCCGGGCGCAGGCCCCCGCACCCTCGGCGGCTCAGACCGCGCAGCGGGATCGGATGAAATCCTGCAACGTGGATGCTGGGACGCAACGGCTGTCGGGCGCCGCCCGCAAGAGCTTCATGGCCGATTGCCTCGCGGGAAAGAGCGCCGCGCCGGCCAGGGCGCTGACGCCGCAGCAGATGAAGATGAAGAGCTGCAATGCGGATGCGTCGGCCAAGAGCCTCAAGGGCGCCGAGCGCAAGGCGTTCATGAGCACGTGCCTCAGAGGTTAGTCGCCTGCGCCCACACCGCGTCCCTTTTCGGCCTCTGATCGATGTCGGGGCTGCGTGAAACGGATGCCGTTCGAGACACCGATCGATCTCGGGCGTCCTGAACGTCACTCGGGCTTCCACGAAGCGGCTGACGTCCCCCTCACTCTCCCCCCTCTGCTCGTCGCGGAACGGTTTTGCCAGCCTCGCCGTAACTGACCCATCGAGCCGCGACGGCGCGGGTCAGATGGCCGAGGCGGTCCCAGCATGAAGCGCGCTCCCTTCCGCATCCTGATCCGCATCGACGGCGATCAGCGCGTCCTGCGCGCGACCTCGGAGCGCGAGGCGGCGCTCAAGGCCGAATCCGTTCTCCGGCGCTATGACCTCCCGCCCGGCGGCGCCGGCCTCATCATCGAAGCGTCGGACACCCGGGCGCGCGCGCGCATCGCGGCCTATCTGGCCGACGTCGCGCTCGAGATGGAAATCGCGTGATCGGCCTCCGAGGATGACGGTCTCGGACAGCGCGGTCCCATACGTGCTGGGCGCTGCGGCGGTGCGCTCGGTCGAAATCATCGACGGCGGCGGCACACTGGCGATCCGATTGCGGTCGCCCGACGACAGCGAGTTCTGCGTCCTGCTGCCGATCGGTGTCGTGGGCGACCTCCTCTTTCAACTCGCGGATGTGATGAGCGTCAGCCTTGACCCACGCCCATGACCGAGAGGACGCCCACCTGGGCGAAGGGGATGACCCGGTGCTCGACGCGGTCGCTGTCCTTCGGTGCCGCGGGTACACGGTCGAGCCGGATGACGACTGCGCGCGCTGGCGGATCGACGGTGCTGACTGGATCACGCTCAGCGACCTGTTCGCGCGGGCTCTGCGGCTCGGCTTGCGAGACGGGCCGGGACGCGCGCAGTAATCCCCGGTCTAGTTGATCAGGCAGAAGCCGGCTTCCACCCTGTCGACGCCGCCGACGCGCTTCCCGGTCTCGCAACTCGGGGCGACGGCGCGCACCGCTTGGACACGCGGCGTATCGGGCGGCGGGCGGAGGAGGGTGTGCTGTGGCCGAAGCGCCGGCTCGCGCGCTTCGGCCGGCGTGCTCGCCACCGCGGCCGCGGCCGCCGCAGGAACGGCCGCAGCGATGGGGGCCGGCGCGATCGCGATGGTGGGACGGTAGCCGGCACGGCCGCTCGGGGCCGTCTCGGTCGCGGCGGCAGACGGAGGCGACGCGGGTCGCTGCGCCGTCGACGACCGCCCGAAGAACAGACGCCCGCGCCCGCGCGCCTCGACGGCGTCGATGCTACCCGCAAGTGTAGAGATCGCCATACCTGCCACCAGCCACGCGCGCATGCTGTCCCCCACCGCACGCGAGGAGCATGGCAGCGAACCAATCCAATAGTGCTGCCACGACCTCTCAAATTCGATTAATTTGATGAATGCAGAGCGCGGACATGTCGCGACAGCGCGGGATTTCCGCGCGCCTGACCTGTCGGCACCGAGTCGCGATCGACCGGACAACGCGATCCCTCGGCAAGAGCGGCTCCCGGCGCGCCGATGACCGATTGCGAAGTGATCGTCTGCCGTGTCGCGTGCGGAGCCGACCGATACGGTGTGGCCGCGCAGCCAGCAGGACACGCCCCCGCGGCAAGTCTCGCGGGCAGGACTTCGTACGCCCCCCCGGACCGGCGGCGCGGGAGACCGGGGCCGGGACAGCCGGGCGTCAGGCTCCGTGGCGGCCCAGCCAACGACACCCTGGAGCCGCACCGCCCGGCGGCCCGCCCGCGGGCCCCCCCCCCCCCCCCCCCCGGGCCCCCCCCCCCCCGCCGGCCCGCGCCGCGCCGCCGGATGAGAACGGTGACTCCACCCGTTCTCGATCGAGGGCCCATCGCCCGCCGGATCTCCTGCCCGTGTTTCGACGCCGCAAGACTTCTCCGACCGACGCGGCGCCCGGCGCCGGTTCAGGTCCCGCCGCGGGGCAACTCGCGGTGTCGGGCGTGAGCCGACGCTACGGCCGGACGCTGGCGCTGGACACCGTGTCGCTGACGCTCGGTCCGGGCGAGATCCTGGCGGTGCTCGGCGCCTCCGGATGCGGGAAGAGCACGCTGCTGCGGCTCATCGCCGGCCTGGACGCGCCGGACGCGGGCGAGATCGCCTTCGGCGATCGCCGCGTCGCCGGGCGCGGCCGCAACGCGCCGCCCGCGAGCCGCGGCGTGGGCCTGATGTTCCAGGACTACGCGCTGTTTCCCCACCTCACCGTGCTGGCCAATGTCCGCTTCGGCCTCGCCCATCTCCGCGGCGCGGACGCGCGGGACATCGCCCGCGAGCGCCTCGATCAGGTCGGGCTGGCACACCGCGCCGACAGCTATCCGGGCACGCTGTCGGGCGGGGAAGCGCAGCGGGTGGCGCTCGCGAGGGCCCTGGCCCCGCGTCCGCGGGTGCTGCTCCTCGACGAGCCGTTCTCGAACCTCGATGCCGGCACCCGCGAGCGTGTCCGCGCCGACACCCTGGCGGTCCTGCGGCGGGACGGCATCGGCGCGATCCTCGTCACGCACGACGCGGCCGAGGCGGTCGCCTGCGCGGACCGCATCGTCCTGATGCACCGGGGTCGGATCGTCCAGAGCGGCAGCGCCGAGGCGCTGTACGACGCGCCGGCGACGCCGTTCGCCGCCCGGGCGCTCGGCGAGATCATCGAGATTCCGGGCCGCGCCGTCGACGGCCACGTCGCGACACCCCTCGGCACGCTGCCCCGGCCCGACTTCGTGCCGGAGGGCGCGGTCAAGGTCTGCCTGCGCCCGGAGGCGATCCGCCTCGGGCCGGCGGGTGCCGGGGTGCCGGCCAGGATCCTCGGCCGGGCCTTCGCGGGGCCGCGCCTGCGCCTGGACATCGCGGTCGCGGGCCTCGGCGCGCCGCTGCGCCTCGACCTCCCGCCGGAGGCCGTCCCGGGCGAGCAGGTCGGCATCGAGTTGCTGCCCGGGCGCGCCCACGTCTTCCCGCTGCCGGACAGAGCCCAAGTGTTGTCAGATTGTAATTAGAATACATCTAAATAAATCCGCCTTGCAGGGCGCATTCTTACTGTATAGCACCGGCTCGTCGCTCGACGAACGGGGTTTATCATGTTGGACGTCTGCAGAACCGGAGCCTGGGCGAGCCTGTGCCTGTCCCTCTGCTTCGGCGGACCGGCCTACGCGGCCGAAGTCAACCTCTACACCACCCGCGAGCCGGGCCTGATCCGGCCGCTGCTCGACGCCTACACGGCGCAGAGCGGCGTCACCGTGAACACGGTCTTCGTGGAGAAGGGGCTGGCCGAGCGGGTCGCCGCGGAGGGCGCGCGCTCGTCCGCCGACGTCCTCATGACGGTCGACATCGGCAACCTGATCGAACTCGTCGACCGCGACCTGACCCAGCCGGTGCGCTCGCCCGTGCTCGAAGCGGCCGTGCCGGCGCCCCTGCGCGACGCCGACGGGCGCTGGTTCGCCCTCTCGATGCGCGCGCGCGTGCTCTACGCCGACACGGGCCTGAACGATCTCGCGGCCGCGACCTACGAATCGCTCGCCGACCCGCGCTGGAAGGGCAAGGTGTGCCTGCGCTCGGGCCAGCATCCCTACAACACCGCCCTGATCGCCGCCTTCCTCGTCCGCCACGGCGCGGAGAAGACGGAGGCGTGGCTGCGGGGCGTGAAGGACAACCTCGCCCGCAAGGCGACGGGCGGCGACCGGGACGTGGCCCGCGACATCGCGGCCGACCTCTGCGAGGTGGGCCTCGGCAATTCCTACTATGTCGGACTGATGCGCTCGGGTCGCGGCGGGGCGGACCAGCAGAAATGGGGCGCGGCCATCAAGGTCGTGCTCCCGACCTTCGAGGGCGGGGGCACGCACGTGAACGTGTCGGGGGCGGTCGTCGCCAAGAACGCGCCGAACCGCGACCAGGCGGTCAAGCTCCTCGAGTACCTCGTCTCCGACGCCGCGCAGGCGCTCTACGCCAAGGTCGACTACGAGTATCCGGTGAAGGCCGGCGCCCCGATCGAGCCGCTGCTCGCGGAACTCGGTAAGCTGAGCGTCGATCCGACGCCGCTCGTCGAGATCGCCCGCAACCGCAAGGCGGCGAGCCTGCTCGTCGACAAGGTCGGCTTCGACAACTGAGTTCGAGCCGGGCCGGATGTCGGTGACCCGCTCTCTGGGCTGGGCAGGGGCGGTCGCCCTGGCGGCGCTGCTGCTCGCGCCCGTGATCTCCCTGGGCTTCACGGCGTCCGAGGGCGGCGGCGAACTGTGGCCGCACCTGGCCGCCTACGTGCTGCCGCAGGCGATCCGCGACACCGCCCTGCTGCTCGCGGGCGTCGGCCTCCTGGTGATCGGGCTCGGGACCGCGACGGCGTGGCTGGTCGCGGCGTTCGACTTCCCCGGTCGGCGCCTCCTCGAGGCCGCCCTGCTGCTGCCGCTGGCGATGCCGACCTACGTGGTCGCCTACGCCTATCTCGACCTGCTGCACCCGCTCGGGCCGTTCCAGGTCGGGCTGCGGGGCCTGCTCGGCCTGTCGAGCCCGCGCGATTTCGCCCTGCCGGACCTGCGCTCGCTGCCGGGCTGCAGCCTGCTGCTCGGCTTCGTGCTCTACCCTTACGTCTATCTGCCGACCCGCGCGCTGTTCCTGATGCAGGCCGGATCGCTGCTGGAAGCCGCGCGCACGCTCGGGGCCGGGCCGTGGCGCAGCTTCCTGCGGATCGCCCTCCCGCTCGCGCGGCCGGCGATCGCCCTCGGCACCGGCCTCGCCCTGATGGAGGCGCTCAACGATGTCGGCGCGGCCGAGTTCCTGGGGGTGCGCACGCTGACGGTGCAGGTCTACGCCACCTGGGTGAACCGCTCGGACCTGCCCGGCGCCGCGCAGATCGCGCTGGTGATGCTGGCCGCGGTGGTCGCGGTCGTCGGCCTCGAACGGCTCGCGCGGGCCGGCCGCGGCTATGCCGGGGGCGCCCGCCGCCACACGGCCGGCGCGCGCCGCCGGCTGGGCGGC
>NZ_JBKFBI010000118.1:0-19267 GCF_053346095.1 Methylobacterium sp. A52T
CCCCCGGCGGCGGCCCCCGCGCCGCCCGCGGGGCCGCCCCCCCCCCCCCCGGGAGGCCGGCGCCCCGCGCCCAGGTCGCCGCCGCGGTCGCCGCGCGGGGCTTCGGCCCGCGCGAGGTCGTGGTCCGCATCAACCCGCCGGAGACCGAGGACGGCGAGGCCGACCTCGTGGCGCTCGCGCCGGCCGCCCCGGACGCGATCCTGGTGCCGAAGGTCCGGACCTCCGACGCGCTGATCGCCGTGGGCTCCCGCCTGCGCCGCCTCGGCGCGCCGCTGGCGACGCGGGTCTGGGCGATGATCGAGACGCCGATGGCGGTGGTGAACGCCGCCGAGATCGCGGGCGCGGCCCGGGACGTGGACGGCCGGCTCGGCGCCCTGGTGATCGGCCCGAACGACCTCCTGAAGGCGTCGCGGATCCGGCCACCGGGCCGGGCCGCCCTGCTGCCCTGGCTGATGAACGTCCTGGCCGCCGCCCGGGCCTACGAGATCGAGGCGATCGACGGCGTGTTCACCGACCTCGAGGACGCGGCCGGGTTCGAGGCCGAGTGCGCGCAGGGCCGCGACCTCGGCTTCGACGGCAAGATGCTGATCCACCCGACCCAGATCGGCCCGGCCAACGCCGCCTTCGGGCCGGATGCCGAGGAGATCGCGCAGGCACACCGGCTGATGGACGTCTTCGACGCGCCGGAGAACCGCGAGCGCGGGGTCATCGCGGTGGACGGCAAGATGGTCGAGCGCCTCCACGTCGAGGCCGCGCGGCGGACGCTCGCCATGGCCGAGGCGATCGCGCGGATGACCGCGTGAGCGACCTGCCGGAGGTCGGGCTGCGGCTGCTCGACCCGCGCCTGCCGGGCTGGGGCTTCCCGCGCTGGGGCTCGTCGGCCGCGGCCGGCCTCGACCTGCACGCCTGCCTCGACGCCCCCCTGGAGCTGCAGCCTCAAGGGAAGGCGGTCCTGATCCCGGCGGGGTTCAGCGTGCTGATCCGCGATCCCGCCTGGTGCGGGCTGATCTTCCCGCGCTCGGGCCGCGGCCACCGGGACGGTTTGGTGCTCGGCAACGGCACCGGCGTGATCGACGCGGATTACGAGGGCCCGTTGCTGGTCTCCGCCTGGAATCGCGACGCATCCGAGCCCGTGCGGATCGAGCCGGGCGAGCGGATCGCGCAGCTCGTCTTCACGCGGATCGCGCGGCCGGCGCTGACCGTGCTGGAGGGCGCGCCCGGCTCCGGCTCGGAGCGGGGCGCGGGCGGGTTCGGGTCGAGCGGGCGCTAGCGCGCCCTCCGTCATCACGAGCGGAGCGAAGTGACCCAGGGCTGCGCGACGTTGCCGGGCGTGGCGCTGCCTGGATTGCTTCGCTCCGCTCGCAAAGACGATGGGGCCGACGCGAGCACCGGGATCGGGTCACGCCAAAGACTCGGCGCCGCCCCTCAGTCCAGCGTCTTGCCGAGCCGCCCGGCCAGGTCCTGGATGAACTGGAACGCGGTCCGGCCCGAGCGCGAGCCGCGGGTGGTGGCCCATTCCAGGGACTCGGCGCGCAGCTGCTCCGGCGCCACGGCGAGACCGTAGCGGTCGGCGTAGGCGCGGATCATCGCCAGGTACTCGTCCTGGCTGCACTTGTGGAAGCCGAGCCAGAGGCCGAACCGGTCCGAGAGCGAGACCTTCTCCTCCACCGCCTCGCCGGGGTTGATGGCGGTCGAGCGCTCGTTCTCCACCATGTCGCGGGCGAGCAGGTGGCGGCGGTTCGAGGTGGCGTAGAACAGCACGTTGCCCGGACGCCCCTCGATGCCGCCGTCGAGCGCCGTCTTGAGCGACTTGTACGAGGTGTCGTCGGCGTCGAAGGAGAGGTCGTCGCAGTAGACGAGCCAGCGATGCGGGTCCGGCCGCAGCAGGGCCATCAGGTCGGGCAGCGCCTCGATGTCCTCGCGGTGGATCTCGACGAGCTTCATCGGCAGGCTGCCGGAAGGCCGGCGGGCGTTGATCTCTGCGTGGGCCGCCTTGACCAGCGAGGATTTGCCCATGCCGCGGGCGCCCCACAGCAGGGCGTTGTTGGCCGGCAGGCCGCGGGCGAAGCGCTCGGTGTTCTCCACCAGGGTGTCGCGCGCCCGGTCGATGCCGGTGAGGAGCCCCATCTCCACCCGCGCCACCTGCGGCACCGGGGTCAGCCGGCGCTCGGGCCCCCACAGGAACGCGTCGGCGGCGCTCGGGTCGAAGGCCGGCGGGATTGCGGGCGCGGCCCGCTCCAGCGCGGTGGCGATGCGCTCTAGGAGCGGCATCAGGGTGTCGAGGGTGGCGGGGCTCGTCATCGGATCGGGGGGTTCGCGTGCGGGTCGGTCAGGCGGCCGGTTCTACGAGGAAGAACCGGGGAAATCATCCGTGTCCGGACGCATGGCGCGGTCCTCCCGAACGCGAACCGGGATCGGGCGTTGGTATACCCGGCTGGTCGCGCCGAAACGTCCTCCGGGGAGCATCGATGGAAGCGGAACCGACGATCCGGATCACCCAGGTCGCGGATTACGTCTTCACGGTCGATTTCAACGCGGCCCTGCCGGCGCTGCGCACCGACGAGGCGCCCCCGATCGGCGGCGGGACCGGGCCGTTCCCCGAGCAGCTGCTGATCTCCGGGGTCGCGAACTGCCTCTGCGCCAGCCTCGTCTTCGCCCTGGGCAAGTTCCGCCAGGACGCGCGCGGCGTCGCGGCCGAGGCGTCGTGCCGGGTGGAGCGCAACGCCGAGGGGCGGCTGCGCGTCACCGGGATCGGCGTCCACATCCAGCTCGGCGCCGCCGCCGCCGACATGCCGCGGATCGACCGGGTGCTGGAGCAGTTCGAGCGGTTCTGCACCGTCTCGGAGAGCGTGAAGGCCGGGATCCCGGTCGCCGTGTCGGTGGCCGACCGCCACGGCACGCGCCTGAAATGACGCGCGTCGGGGAAAGATCGGCCGCCCGGCGCATTGCCGCAGCACCGAACCGCCGCGATGGCCGCGATGGCCGCAATGCCCGGAGTGAGGAGACGCCATGACGGACCAGACGCGAGAGCCCGCCCGCGCCCCCGAGGCGCTCGCCGCCCTGTTCAATCAGCGCGCCAATGCCGGCGACGTCGAGGGCCTCGTCGCCCTCTACGAGCCCGACGCGGTGCTGGCGGCGGGCCGCGTCGTCGCCACGGGCCACGCCGAGATCCGGACCTTCTACGCCGACCTGCTGGCGCGCAAATCCGATTTCCCGGCGCCGGAAACGCCGCCCCCGCTGCGCAACGGCGCGCTGGCCATGACCTTCGCGCGGCTGCCCAACGGCGCGTTCTCGGTGGAGGTCGCCCGCGAGCAGGCGGACGGCACGTGGCTCTGGGCGATCGACCAGCTGAAGCTCGCGCCGCCGAAGGGCTGACGGCCGGCTCGGACGCTCCCGCGCGCTTGTCCCACCGGACGCGATGCGGCAAAGCGGGACCCGCGCGCTCGACGCCGCGCAGAAGACCCGAGCCGACTCGATGCACGACATCCGCGCCATCCGGGAGAACCCGGACGCCTTCGACCGCGACCTCCGGCGCCGGGGCCTCGCGCCGCTCTCGGCCGAGCTGATCGCCCTCGACGAGGCGCGGAAATCGTCGGTCTCGGCCGCGCAGGCCAACCAGGAGCGGCGCAACGCGCTGGCCAAGGAGATCGGCGGCGCCAAGAAGGCCAAGGACGAGGAGCGCGCCGCCGCCCTGATGGCCGAGGTCGCGGCCCTGAAGGGCGCCGAACCCGAGCTGAAGGCCGCGCAGGACGCGGCCGACAAGACCCTGGCAGACCGCCTCGCCGCGATCCCGAACCGGCCGAAGCCCGACGTCCCCGAGGGCGCCGACGAGCACGGCAACGTCCTCTACCGCAGCCACGCCGCGACCCGGGAGCGGCTGACCGAGGGCAAGGAGCATTTCGAGCTCGGCGAGGCCGCGGGCCTGATGGATTTCGAGGCGGCGGCCAAGCTATCGGGCTCGCGCTTCGTGGTGCTGAAGGGGCAACTCGCCCGGCTGGAGCGGGCGCTCGGCCAGTTCATGATCGACCTGCACACGCAGGAGCATGGGTATCTGGAGGTGGCGCCGCCGATCCTCGTTCGTGACGAGGCCATGTTCGGGACCGCACAGCTCCCGAAGTTTTTGGATGATCAGTTCGCAACCGGCGTCGATCGAAGCCAGCAAGTCTTCGAAGCCATACTCCAGACAGTAAAGTCACTGCAGGGGGATGTTGACGGTGCTGATCGTGTAGCCCTCAAAAGAGCTTTTGAAAGCGATCCTCCCCTACAGGATCGCCGCTGGCTCATCCCCACCGCCGAGGTGCCGCTCACGAACCTCGTCCGTGAATCAATCCTCCGCGAGGAGGAACTGCCCCTGCGCTTCACCGCGCTGACGCCCTGCTTCAGGGCCGAGGCCGGGGCGGCGGGGCGCGACACCCGCGGCATGCTGCGCCAGCACCAGTTCAGCAAGGTCGAGCTGGTCTCGATCACGACGCCGGAGGAATCCGCCAACGAGCACGAGCGGATGCTGACGAGCGCCGAGGCGGTGCTGAAGAAGCTCGATCTGCCCTACCGGGTGATGACCCTCTGCACCGGCGACATGGGCTTCGCCAGCCAGAAGACCTACGACATCGAGGTCTGGGTGCCCGGCCAGCGCACCCACCGCGAGATCTCGTCCTGCTCGGTCTGCGGCGACTTCCAGGCGCGGCGGATGAACGCCCGCTACCGGGGCAAGGATGGCAAGCCGGCCTATGTCCACACGCTCAACGGCTCGGGCGTCGCGGTCGGCCGCGCGCTCATCGCCGTGATGGAGAACTACCAGAACCCGGACGGCAGCATCACGATCCCGTCGGTGCTCCACCCCTACATGGGCGGGCTCAACCGGATCGAGGGCACCCGCTAATGCGCATCCTGGTCACCAACGACGACGGCATCCACGCGCCGGGGCTCAGCACCCTGGAGGAGATCGCCCGGGAGCTCTCGGACGACGTCTGGGTCGTGGCGCCGGAGAGCGACCAGTCCGGCGTGTCGCACTCGCTCTCGCTCAACGACCCGCTGCGGCTGCGGCAGGTCTCGGAGCAGCGCTTCGCCGTGAAGGGCACGCCGTCGGACTGCGTGATCCTGGGCGTGCGCCACATCCTGGGCGATCACGGTCCGGACCTCGTCCTGTCGGGAGTCAATCGCGGTCAGAACGTCGCCGAGGACGTGACCTATTCGGGCACGATCGCGGCCGCCATGGAGGGGACGATCCTCGGCATCCGCTCCATCGCCATGAGCCAGGCCTACGGCGCCGGCGGGCGCGGCGCGCTCAAGTGGGACTGCGCCCGGACGCACGGCGCGAAGGTCGTCCGCAAGATCCTTGAGACCGGGATCGAGCCCGGCATCCTGATCAACGTGAACTTCCCGGACTGCGAACCGGCCGACGTGCAGGGTGTCGCGGTGGCGGCGCAGGGCTTCCGCAACCAGGCGCTGCTGTCGATCGACGCGCGTGTCGACGGGCGCGGCAACCCGTATTTCTGGCTGGCCTTCGCCAAGGCCCGGTTCGAGCCGGGCCACGGCTCGGATCTCAAGGCGATCGCCGAGAAGCGGATCTCGGTGACGCCCCTGCGCCTCGACCTCACCGACGAGCCGACGCTGACGCGCTTCGCGCAGGCCTTCGCCGAGTGATCGAGAGAACGTCGATCGATCTGGGCAGCCTGGAGGAGGCCGCCGGCAACGCGGCCTTCGTGATGGCGCTCCGGGGCCGCGGCCTGCGGGACACCGCTGTGCTGCGGGCCATGGAGCAGGTCCCGCGGGACACCTTCGCGTCGCCGCCGCATCGGGAGCACGCGCGGCGCGACATCGCGCTGCCGCTGTCCTGCGGCGCCTCGATGACGGCGCCGTCGACGGTGGCGCTGATGCTGGCGCAGCTGCGGCTCGAGCCCGGCCAGCGCGTCCTGGAGATCGGCACCGGCTCGGGCTACGTGACCGCGCTGCTCGCCCAGCTGGGCGCCGGGGCGGTGCTCAGCCTGGAGCGCTACACCTCGCTGGCCGGGGCGGCGACGCGGCGGCTCGCGGCCCTGTCCGAGGTGCATGTCGTCCGGGCGGACGGGCTGGCCCCGGACCTGCCGGACGGCGGCTTCGACCGGATCCTCGTCCACGGCAGCGTTCCCGCGATCCCATCGCACTGGCGCGCGGCCTTGGAACCGGGCGGACGGCTGGTGACGGGCCTGCGCGGCGCCGGCGGCTGCCGGGTGGCGGTGCTGGCGACGCCGGAGGCCGAGCCGGAACTCGGCGCGCCGGTGCGTTTGGCGGCCCTGGTGCCGGGCTTGGCGCAGGTGCTCTGACAGCCCTCCGCCCTCGCGAGCGCGGCGACGCGACCCGGGGCCGCGCGCCCTCCGCAGGCGTGGCGCCGCTGGATCGCCTCGCGCCGCTGGCGAAGGCATCGGAGGGCGGCTAGCCCACCCGCCGCGCCGCCCACCACAGGCGCCACAGCCGGCGCCAGCGCGGCAGCTCGACGGGCGTGTTGAGCGGGTCGTAGGAGGCCCGCTCCATGGCGGCGAGGTAGGGCTCCACCAGGGCCGTGGGCAGGAACGCGGCGCCCGCCGAGGGCGCGATGGTCGGGCGCGCCGCCTCGAAGGCCTTGAGGTGCTGCCGGGCGAGGGCGCGCAGGTCGGCGCAGGCCCGGCGCAGGCCCGGACCGCCGCGGCCCGTCACGATATCCTCGCGGGTGACGCCGTAGCGGCCGAGGATGTCGGCCGGCAGGTAGACCTGCCCCGCGCGGGCGTGCCAGGGCAGCGCCCGCAGGAGCCCGGTGATGCCGTACGCCACGCCGGCATGCCCGGCCGCGCCCGCGCCGCCCGGCTCGGTGCCGTTGCCGATCACGAGGCTCGCCAGCCGGAACAGCGCCGAGGCGGTCTCGCCGCAATAGCCCTCCAGGTCGTTCACCCGGGGCATCGGGTCCTCGTAGAGGTCGAAGACGCGGGCGTCGATCAGGTCGACGAAGGGCTGGCGCCCGAGGCGGTTCGCCCGGATCGCCTCCTCCAGGGCCGCCGCCACCGGGTTGGCGCGCACGTCGCCGCGCGCCTCGCCCTGCAGGGCGTCGCGCCACCATTGCAGGCGGATCTCGCCGGCCATCGGGTTCGAGACGGCCTCGCGCACCCGCGCGATCGTCAACGAGAAAGCGTAGAGGGCGAAGAGGTGCGGGCGGGCGGCGGCCGGGGCGAACAGGGTCGCGTAGTAGCGGTCCGGGTCGCCGGCCCGCACGAGGCCCTCGCAGTGGGACTGCGCGAAGGCGAGCCCGGTCTCGGCGGTCTGGCCGTCGACCTCCGGCATCAGGCCACCGCGATCAGCGCGGCGGCGACCTTGCGGTTCTCGGCCACCAGGATGTTGTAGGTCCGGGCCGCGGCGCCGGTCTGCATCACGTCGAGGCCGACGCCGAGATCCTTCAGCCAGCCCCGGAGCGCGGGATCGATCGCCGCGATGTCGAGGCCGGTCCCGACGAGCAGCAGCTCGATGCCGCCGGCCTCGGCCTGGACCGGGCGCAGGGCCGTGCGGTCGATGGCCCGCGGCTCCGTCACGTCCCAGGCGCGGACCCCGGAGGGCAGCAGCAGGATCGAGCCGCGATGCGACATCCCGGCGAAGCGGAAGCCGCCGTTGCCGTAGGTGTCGATGATGTGCCGCCCCGGCACGAAGCCGGAGTCGAAGTTCTTCGGACTTGGCTGATCGGCCATCTGGGAAAAGGGACTACTCGGCCGGTTGCGGGACGCCGGACCGCTCCGAGGCCGCGCGGGCGCCCGAGAGCATCAGGCCCAGATAGATCAACACCGGCGTCGAGACGAAGATCGCCGAGTAGGTGCAGATCAGGACGCCGCAGAGCATCACCACCGCGAAGCCCTTGATCGCCTCGCCGCCGAACAGCACCAGCGCCAGCAGCGACAGCGCCGACGAGATCGACGTCATCACCGTGCGCGACATGGTCGAGTTGATCGACAGGTTGAGCAGGTCGACGGTCGGGATGGTCTTGTACCGGCGCATCAGCTCGCGGGTCCGGTCGAACACCACGACCGTCTCGTTCAGCGAGTAGCCGACGATCGTCAGGATCGCGGCGATCGAGGTCATGTTGAACTCGATGCGGCTGATGATGAAGACGCCGACGGTCAGAACGATGTCGTGGAGGGTGCCCACGATGGCGCCGAGTGCCAGCTCCCGCTCGAACCGGAACCAGAGGTAGAGCAGCACCGCCACGACGGAGAGCACGACGCCGAGCGTGCCGGACTGGACGAGCTCGCCGGAGACGCGCGGGCCGACGGTCTCGGTGCGGCGGAAATCGTAATCCTTGTCGAAGGCGGCGTGCGCCTTGTTCATCACCGCGGTCTGGCCCTGCTCGCCGGGCTGGAGCGGCAGGCGGACCAGCACGGTGCCCTGGTTGCCGAGTTCCTGCACCTCCGGCTCGCCGAAGCCGAAGCCCGCGGCCGTGTGCCGGATCGACGCCACGTCCGCGGTGCCGGACTTCGCCTGCAGCTCCACCAGGGTGCCGCCCTTGAAGTCGATGCCGAAATTCAGGCCGATCGTCAGGAACAGCGCCACGGTCGCGAGCGACAGCACCGCCGAGAGCGGGAAGGTGAAGCGCCGGAATCGCATGAAGTCGAAATGCGATTCATCGGGCCAGAGGCGGAGCAGGCGCATGGTCGGTACTCTATTCGCGGACATCGCGACGGAGGACGGTCGAGGCGCGGGTCCCCTCTCCCGTGCGGGACAGGGGGGTCACGTCGCGCCGCCCGCGCTCCTTCGATGGCCTCCCAGACTAATCAGAACGGCAGGGTCTTCGGCCGGAACGTATTGTACCACACCGCGATCATCATCCGGGTCAGCGTCACCGCGGTGATGACCGTGGTGAGGATGCCGAGGATGAAGACCACGGCGAAGCCCTTCACCGGGCCCGAGCCGAGGAAGAACAGGATCAGAGCGGCGATCGCCATGGTCGAGTTCGAGTCGATGATGGTGGCGAAGGCCCGGTCGAAGCCCGCCTGCAGCGCCGAGATCAGCGAGCGGCCGGCCCGCTGTTCCTCGCGCATGCGCTCGTAGATCAGCACGTTCGAATCCACCGCCGTGCCGATGGTGAGCACGATGCCGGCGATGCCCGGGAGCGTCATGGTCGCCTCCAGCACCGACATCAGGCCGAGGATCAGCCCGACGTGGACGATGAGGGCGATGTTGGCGATGAAGCCGAAGGTCCCGTAGGTCGCGAACATGAAGGTCACGACGAGGGCCGCCGCCACCAGGGTCGCGAGCTTGCCGGCCTCGATGGAGTCGCGGCCGAGGCCCGGACCGACGACGCGGCGCTCGACCACGGTGAACTTCGCGGGCAGCGCGCCGGCGCGCAGCAGGACCGCCAGATCGTTGGCCTGCTGCACGGTGAAGTTGCCGGTGATCTGGCCCGAGCCACCGGTGATCGCCGAGCGGATCACCGGGGCCGACACGACCTCGTTGTCGAGCACGATCGCCATGCGCCGGCCGATATTTTCCGAGGTCGCCTGTCCGAAGCGCTGCGCGCCGCGCAGGTTGAACTTGAAGCTCACCATCGGCTCGTGGGACTGCTGGTCGAAGGCCGGCTGCGCGTCGGTCAGCTCGCCGCCGTCGGCCATGACCCGGCGCTCCACCGGGACCTTGGCGCCCTTCTCGTCCTTGGAGGGCAGCATGTCGACGTCGCCCGAGGGGCTGTCGGCGAGCATGCGGAACTCGAGCTTGGCGGTGGAGCCGAGCAGCTTCTCGAGCCGCTCCGGGTTCTGCTCGCCGGGCACCTGGATCAGGATCCGGTCCGCGCCCTGCTGCTGGATCGACGGCTCGGTGGTGCCGGTCGAGTCGAGGCGGCGCCGGATGACCTCGATGCCCTGGCTCACGGCCCGGCGGGTGCGGTCGGTGATGCCGGCATCGGTGAGGGTCAGGCGGATCACCCCGCCCGGCTGCTCGGCGATGTCGAGGGTGCGGGCCGCCGTCTGGCCGATCGAGGTGGTGATCGGCTGCGACAGCTCCTGGAGCTTCGGCAGGACCTTGGCCCGGGCGGCGGCGTCGTCGATCTTCACCTGCACGCCGCGCGGCAGCAGGCCGATGCCGCCGTCGGCGCGGACGTTCTCCTGCTGGAGCACGCGGCGCACGTCGTCGCGCAGGGCCTTCGCCTGCGAGGCGATCAGCTCGTTCTGGTCCACCTCGAGCAGGAGCTGCGAGCCGCCCTGCAGGTCGAGGCCGAGCACGATCGCGCGCGTCGGCACGACCCAGCTCGGGAACCAGGGGGGCAGGCTGGCGACGAAGCTCTTGCGCTGCTCGGGCGAGAAGAAGCTCGGCACGGCGAGCATCAGCCCCACCAGGATCAGGCCCAGTGTCGCGATGATCTTCGCACGGGAGAAGCGCAGCATCGGCCGTCTTTTTCTCTTTTGGGCCGGCGCGCGGCGCCGGCCGGTTCAACCGGGAATCAGGCGGCCTTCACCGTGCCCTTGGCGCGGACCTCGGAGATCATCGACCGGACCACCCGCACGCGCACGTTGGGGGCGATCTCGACCTCGATCTCGGCCTGGTCGTCCGAAGCCTTGGTCACGCGGCCGACGAGGCCGCCGTTGGTGACGACCGTGTCGTCCCGGCGCACGGACTTGAGCAGCGCCTGGTGGTCCTTGACCCGCTTCTGCTGCGGTCGCAGGATCAGGAAGTACATGATCACGAAGATCAGGACGAACGGGACCACCTGAAAGGCGATCTCCGCTCCGCCAGCGGCCGCACCGGCCCCTTGCGCGAAGGCGGGGGTGATCAACGAGCGTCTCCTGCGAATGGCGCGCAGGCCTGCCGCCGGATGTGGCGCCCGCAGACCTGTCGAAAAGCGCGCGGACTATAGCCAGGGGCTTCCCGAAAGCAACGCCGAACCGCCGGGCATCGGCGGCGCGCTCACAGCAGGGCGCGGATCGCCGCCGCGAAGGCGTCCGGTGCCTCCTGGGGAAAGTTGTGGCCGACCCCCGCGACGATCTCACGCCGGTACGGGCCGGTGAAATGGCGAGCGCCGGTGTCCGTGGCGGGCGGCGGCCCGACGCCGTCATCGGCGCCGAGCAGGACGATCGACGGCACGGCGATCGCCGGCTGGGCCGCCAGCCGCGCCTCGATCTCCGCCAGCGCCGGATCGCTCGGAACGAGGCCGAAGCGGTGGCGGTAGGAATGCACCACCACGTCGACGAAGTCGGGATTGTCGAAGGCGCGGGCGGTCCGCGCGAAGGTCTCCGCGTCGAAGGCCCAGGTCGGCGACCAGAGCTGCCAGAGCAGGCGGCAGAAGGCGTCCCGGTTCCCGGCGAGGCCGGCGCGGCCGCGCTCGCCATGGAGATAGTACTGGTACCAGAGGCGGTGCTCGGTCTCCGGCGCGACCGGCTGCCCGGCGGCCGGGATGTTCTGGATGTTGTAGCCGACGCCGCAGCTGACGAGGCCCCGGGCCCGATCCGGCCAGAGCGCCGCGACCACGCAGGCCGCCCGGCCGCCCCAATCGTAGCCGGCGAGCACGGCGTTCCCGACGCCAAGGGCGTCGAGGAAGGCGAGCAGGTCGGCCCCGAGCGCCGCCTGCTCGCCGGAGCGCGGCGTGGCGGGCTCCAGGAACCGCGTCGGCCCGTAGCCGCGCAGGTACGGCACGAGACAGCGCACGCCGTCGGCGGCGAGCTGCTCGGCCGCGGCCGCGCAGGCGTGGACGTCGTAGGGGAAACCGTGGAGCAGCACCGCCGTCGGTCCGTCGGCCGGACCGGATTCGAGATAGGCGACCTCCAGGACGCCGGCCCGCACGCGCTTCATCGATGGCTCCCGGGTTCGCGACGCCAAGATCCTAGCCGGTTCGCCGCGCAATTGCCGCACGCGCTTGCCGTCGCCGGTTCGCGCCCGACTTCACCCTGCGACGAAGAAGCGCGACGGTGGAGAACCATGGGCCTGCTCGACGGTGCGAAGACCATGATCGGCGATGTGGTGGCGGCGGCCGACCGGGCCCTCGAGGAGACCGGCAGCGGCAAGCTCGCCCTGTCGCTGGCCAAGTTCTATCCCGGCGGCCTCCCGGCCTTCCTCGACCGGCTGCGGGCGACCGGGCACGGGGAGGCGGTGGCATCCTGGCTCGGCTCGGGCGCGCGGCAGACGGTGCCGGAGAGCGCCATCGCGGCCTGCCTCCCGGAGGGCGTGACCGAGCGCCTCGCCTACGACCTCGGCGTTCCGGAGGCGCGCGTCCCCACGGTGCTGGCGGAGTTCCTGCCCGCGGCGGTCGCCGACCAGAGCGAGAACGGCACCCTGAAGCCGCAGCCGAATTTCAGCACCCAGGTCCGCTGATCGCCCACCTCACGGGACGGCGCACTTCATCTGCGGCGGCGCGGTCGCGCAGCTCAGGTAGCAGCTCTGCCTGGCGAAGCAGAACCACGACAGTTCGCCGCTCTTCAGGCAGGAGCCGCCGCAATGGCGGTACGTGCCATAGAGCGGCCGAACGAAGACGGCATCCGCCAGAGGGCGCTCTTGAGCAAAGCGCTCCTGCGCCGGACGCGCCGATTGCGCGTCCGGCAGGGCCGCGGTGACGGACGCGACCGCGAGCACGCATGACAGCGCCAGGGATCTCATGAGAGCCGACCGCGGACCGATGTCCCGGCCTGCATTCGGGACCGAAATCCGATCGTTGTCGACTAAATTGCGGTTCACACCGGCGCGTCGCGGACCACCGGCCTCTCCCGCTTCGCGAAGATTGCTCTAGACTTCCGCCACTGACCATTCGACGGGGGTCCACATGAGTCTGCTCAACACTCTCGGCGGCTCGCTGGGGCAGATCGTGCTGAAGGCATTGCCGGGCGTGATCCAGCAGGTGCTGCCCGGCGGACTGAACGCGCTGCTCGATCAGCTCCGGCGCTCCGGCTACGAGAGCCAGGTCAATTCCTGGCTCGGCCGCGGCCCGAACGAGCCGATCACGGCCGAGGACCTGCGCAAGGTCCTCGACAACGAGCAGGTGCGCCAGATGGCGGAGAAGCTCGGGGTTCCGATGGACCAGCTTTTCCCGACCCTGGCTCAGGCCCTGCCCGAGACCGTCGACCGTCACAGCCCCGAGGGGACGCTGCAGGCGCCGAAGGCTTAGGACAGCCGGCGGGGGCGCGAGCCGGGGCGGCCGGACGGCGCACGACGCGAAACGGCGGCCCCGTCCGGGACCGCCGCCGCGTCTTGCCGTCTCGTTCGGTGCCGCGCGGGCCGGCCTCGGCCTCCCGCGGTCCGTCTCAGTTGCTGGCCAGCTGGGACATCGGATCCACGGGCGCGCCGCCCTTGCGGATCTCGAAGTGCAGCTGCGGCGAGGTCACGTTTCCGGAGGCGCCGGACTTCGCGATGGTCTGGCCGCGCTTGACCTTCTCGCCGGGCTTCACGTCGATCTCGCCGTTATGGGCGTAGGCCGAGACGTAGCCGTTGGCGTGGCGCACGAGGACCAGCTTGCCGTAGCCCTTCACGTCGGAGCCGGCATAGGCGACCGTGCCCTCCTCGGCGGCCTTGACCGGAGTACCCTCCGGCACGGCGATGTTGATGCCCTCGTTGCCGGAGGTGCCGTAGCCGGAGATCACCCGGCCCTTGGCGGGCCAGCGGAAGTTCTCCGTCGCCTCGGCCACGGAGCCGGTGGCGGCGGGCTCGGGCTTGGCCGGCGCGGCAGCGACCGGGGCCGCCTTCGGCGCCTCCTTGGCGGCGACCTTCTCGACCTTCTCGGCAGCGGCGGCCTCCTTGGCGGCCTTCTGGGCGGCTTCCTTGGCGGCCTTCGCCTCGGCCAGCTTCTGAGCGGCCTCCGCCTTCGCGGCGGCCTTCGCCTCGGCCTTGGCCTCCTGAACCTTCGCCTCGGCCTTCGCCTTGGCCTCGGCCTTCGGATCCGCCTTCTTCTCGTCGGCCTTCTTCTCGTCAGCCTTTGCGACCTGTCCCGGGCGCACGTGCTTCGGCTTCTCGCCCTCCTTCAGGGCGACGTCCTTGCGGGTCTTGGCGTCGGCGACCTTGCGGGCGGCGGCGTCGCGGGCGAGCGCCTCCTTGCGCTCCGCCTCCTTCTCGGCGGCGGCGGCCTTCTGCGCGGCCTCCTTGGCGGCCTTCGCCTCGGCCAGCTTCTGGGCGGCCTCCCTGGCGGCTTCCTTGGCCTCCTCGCGCTTGGTCGCGATCTTGTTCTCGACCTGCTTGGCGTCCTCGCGCTTCTCCTCGGCGGCCCGGGCCGGCCGGGCGGTCATCGGGGACGCGGCGGGGTTCATCCCGGAGGCGTTGTAGACCGGGATCACGATCTGGCGGCCGGGCGTGATCTGGTTCGCGTTGCTCAGGCCGTTGGCGGCCAGGATCGCCGAAGCGGGCACGCCGAACCGGGTCGACATCTGATTCAGGCTGTCGTTGCGCGACACGGTGATCTGCGTGCCGCCCTCGGCGCTCCAGCCGACCTTGCCGGTCGATGCGACGCGGGTCGCGGGGGCGGCGGCGTTGGTCTGGACCGGCGTCGCGGCGGCGGACGGCCGCGCGGCGGCGGGCGCGCCCAGCGCCTCCGACTGGATGCGGCCGGTCCGGACCGGCGGGACGGATTTGAGGCTCCCGTCCGGCAGGCTGCCGGTCGCGGAGGGTTCGGAATCGAACGGGTTCGAGAACGGGTTCGTCAGACGCGACGCGTCCGACGAACAGGCGGCAGCCGCACCGCCGATGATGCCGATGAGCGCGACGCGCGACAGCGTCCGCAACATCTGACCCGTACCGCGCACCCGCATCGACGCACCCGTTTGCCTGACGCAACCTGATGCGCCAATGAAGACGGATTCAGGTTAAGCAACCGTTCCCGTTCGGGCGGTCTGCGACCCTGGAGCGAAGGTAGGTGCAAGGTTTTCGCGCGGCCCCGAGGATGATTCCCGCGCGCGGGATCGTCCCTTTTCGTAACCGGCCGGCACCCCACATCGCATCCATGTTTACCATCCGCGGCGCGCGCGACACCCTGGCCGACCTGCCGGCGATCGAGACGGCGCGCCTCGCGATCGCCGCCCTCCGGCCCGCCGACGCGCCGGCCGTCCGCGCGCTCACCGACGACCCGGCCATCACCGCGGCGGTGGATTTCCTGCCGACGCCGTTCACCCTGCAGGATGCCGAGGACCTGATTCGCAGCTGCGCCCGGGGCCGGGACTGCTTCCTCGGCGCCTGGACGCGGGACGGCGCGCCCGATCCGGTTGGGCGCGCGCTCGTCGGCGTCTTCGGCACGCATCTGCGCGGCGCCGGCACGATCGAGATCGGGTACTGGGTCGGCGGCGCGGCCCGCGGGCGCGGCTACGCCTACGAGGCCGTCTCGGCGATCCTCGGGCTCCTCGGCGGGCGCTTCCCGGCGCGCGTCGTCGTGGCGGAGTGCCGCCCCGCCAACGTCGCCTCCTGGGGCCTGCTGGAGAAGCTCGGCTTCCGCGACACCGGCGAGGAGGGCCACCGGCCGGGCCGGCGCCTGCTCAGGCGGGCCTGAACCCCCGGGGATCGAGCCGGGCCGGGATCGATGGCGCGGTCACGAAAAAAGCCCCCGGCCTGAGGCCGGGGGCTCGCTGACGGGCGGCGTCCTGAGCCGGACCGGGCGGTCCGATCAGAAGGTGATGCCGGTCTCGACCATGTAGCGGTCCTGCGAGGTGCGGTTGCCGGTGCGGCCGAAGCCGGTGCCGAGCGTGCCTTCCGCGAGGTTGCCGCGGGTGATCCCGCCCAGCTCGACGTGGGCGTACTCCACCCGGAAGAAGTAGCGGTCGAAGGTGAAGGTCGGCGTGACGGTCACCGAGAAGGCGTTGCTGCCGGCGCCGAAGCCCAGCAGGTTGGTGCCGCCCGACCCGCGGACGCCGGTCTGCTCGGTGTACTCGACGCGGCCGGCCAGGGCGAAGTTGTCGGTGAAGGAGTAGGCCGCCAGCAGCGCGCCACCGTAGGTCGAGGCCGAGTTGGCGATGCCGACGCGCAGGTCACGCTCGACGTTGGTGAACTGGAAGTACGGCGAGATGATCCACGGGCCGTTCGCGTAGGTGTAGTTGATGTTGAAGATGCCGCTGTTCTGCTGGAGGTTCGGCGTCGCGAACTGGTAGCGCGGGCTGCGGTCGAGGGCGTTGGTCCGGCCGAGGTTCAGGCCGCCGTTGACGCCGATCGTGTTGTAGTCGTCGAGCTTGTAGGCGACGTTGCCGGTGAACCACGAGATCTCGTTGGAGAAGAACCCGTCCGTGCCGGCGACCGACACCGAGAGCGGCCCGCTGCTGTAATTGACCTGCACGCCCTGGTTGATGAAGTTCTCCTGCACGAACAGGAGGCCGCGGTTGATGTTCAGGTTCTGGTAGGTGAACAGCAGCTCGGTGCCGATCATGGTGAACATCCGGCCGCCCTGGACCGACCATTCATCGTTGATCTGGATCTTGCCGTAGGCGACCGGGACCGGGCCGAACAGAAGGTCGGTCTGGGTGAAGGTGCTCAGGGTGGGGAAGCCGAGCTGCGGGATCGAGTAGCCGCCGGCCTGGATGTAGAACTGGAACGCGCCCTCGGGCTTCTGGATGATGCCCTGCACGTTCGAGAAGTCGAACCGGGCCGCGCGGTCGCGGTCGTTGGGCGCCGCCGGAGTCGAGAACGACGCGAACGGGTTCGACTGGGTGTAGCCGTAGCCGGTGATGGCGCCGCCCACGTAGAGGTCGCCGAGCGGTCCGGCCGAGAAGCAGCTCGGATTCGGGTTGGCCTTGATCACGCCGCCGTAGGCCGGGCCGAGAAGCGTGGCCTTGCAGGGCTCGGCGGGGGGCGCGACCGGAACCGGCGCCGGGGCCGACAGGTCGGCCGCGAGGATGCTGGTCGAGGACAGCAGCACGGTGGCCAGGCCGGCCAGGGTGGATCGCTTCAGCATGGTGTCGCAGCTCGTTCGGGTTCGTCTACGGCCAAGCTGACATCGCGGTGCGATTGACACAAAATCAAACATGAAGCAGTTGCATAATTTTTAGGCAGTTCCCTATCGCTGATCACGTTCGATGCGGAAATGTGACTTTGCCGCCACAATTGTATCGGAACCCCGGCCTTTTCCTTCCGAGGGAGACCGGAGGACTTCCGCGCGGCGCCCCAATTCTAGCGAGTCAGGCGGCGGGGCCGATCGGATCGCAGCGAAACCCTCCGAAGTCCTGCCGGGCCAGGCGTTCGGCGAGCGCCGGCAGGAACAGCATCGCCTCCTCGGCGAGGCGCCAGGGCGGGTTGACGACGATCAGGCCGCTGCCGGTCAGCCGCGTCGGGTCGTCCGGCCGGTCGATCAGCAGGTCGAGCCGCAGGGCGGGGCGGGGCAGGGCGGCCCCGAGGTCGCGGACCATCCGGTCGAGGGCCGCGGCGTCCTTGATCGGGTACCAGGCCAGGAACAGGCCGGTCGGCCACTTCGTCACCGCGCGGGCGAGATGGGCGCCGAGGCGCTCGATCTCGCCGGGCACCTCGTAGGGCGGGTCGATCAGCACGAGGCCGCGCCGCTCCGGCGGCGGGATCTGCGCGTTGATCGCGGTCCAGCCGTCGAGGTTCATGACCTTCGTGCGGGGATCGCGCGCGTAGCGGTCCTGCAGGGTCGCGGCGTCCGCCGGGTGCAGCTCGACGAACACGCCCTTGTCGCCGGGGCGGAGCGCCTCGCGGATCACGGCCGGCGAGCCCGGATAGGCGGTGGCGCCGTGGCGCGCCCGCACCGCCGCCACCGCGGCCCGGTAGGGCTCGAGCAGCGCCTCCACCTCCGGCGCGAAGGGCGCCGCCATCCGGCCCCAGCCGTCCCGCCACTCGCCGGTCCGGGCCGCCTCGTCGGCCTCGAGATCGTAGACGCCGAGGCCCGCGAAGGCGTCCAGAGCCCGGAACGGCTTGTCCTTGAGGCGCAGGTGGTCGAGCACCCGCGCCAGGACGAGGTGCTTGAGGACGTCGGCGTGGTTGCCGGCGTGGAAGGCGTGCCGATAGTTCATGGCAGCGCGCTGAAGCCGATCCCGGGCGCCGGGTCCAGGGGCCGGCGCGCGAAAGGCGGAAAAAACTCAGCGCGCGGCGTCGAGGCTCACCTCGGGCGCCCGGCAATTGCCGCGGGCGACCTCGGGACAGGGGGTGAAGCCGCGCAGATCCTTGCCGAAGCAGATCCGGACCTCCTGCAGCTGCCCGCGGGTGCAGGTGACCGCCATCATGTCGGGGCGCAGGCCGCGATTGGCCGCCACGAACTGTCGGGCGATCTCGATCGGCGCGAGGGTCTGCGGCGGGGCGCCGCCCTTGAGCCCGTCGGGGATCGTCACCGCGAGCCGCGCCGCGCGGGCCGCCGCGAAATAGGCGGCGGGATCGAGGCCCGAGCAGGTCCCGTGCTTGCGCCACTCGTACCGGGCGAGCCCCTCGCTCGGGTAGACCTGCCCGGCGACCTCCATCGCCTGCCGGGTCGGCGCGCGGTTCACCGCCGAGCAGTCCTGCGGGTACCCGCTCGCATATTGCGGCCACAGGCCGTGGACGACGAAGCCGAGGCCGCGCCCGGGGGCGCACTGGACGTCGTCCCGGCGGGCGCCCGGCCCCGCGCAGTAGGTCGGCGACCACGACAGGGCGAGGACGTAGAAATCGAAGTCGCCGGGCGTGCCGCGGCGGCCGAAGCCGCCGTAATCCTGGGCGGCGCCCGGGCCGGCGACGGACCCGGCGATGAGCAGGCCGGCGAGGCCGGCGGCGCGCCCGCGCATGGTCAGGGACGCGCCATCCGGCAGGCCGTGGCGTAGGCGTAGGAGAGGTCGCGGTCGAGGCCGTGGATGCAGAACTCGACGCCCCAGCTCGCGCCGATGATCCCGAGGCTCTCGCGCACCGAGTAGTCGACCTTGCGGCGGATTCCGTCGGAGGTGGTCACGGTCGCGGTGCAGAACCGGCGCGGATAGGTGTCGAGGCCCCAGGGCCGCCACGCGGTGCGCTCGATCGTGTCGAAGGACAGGATCGTCATCGACGAGTTCCAGAACTTCGCCTCTTTCTCGGCGAAGTTGGTCGAGACCCGCTCCAGCACCGACGGGTCCTGGCAGCCCGGGATCTGCGCGTCGAACGGGAAGATCCGCTCCTCGGCGGGCTCGATGTCCTCCCGGGCCGAGCGGGCGAGCGCCGGCTGGGCCAGGGCGAGAAGGGCCAGCCCGAGGGCGAAGCCGTGAAGAACCGGGCGCATGGCGCGTGCCTCGACGGATGTGCGATCCTGCATCCGCGAACGATGGCTTCGCCGCGCCGCCAGTCAAGCTCCGGCAGTCCCGCGCCGGCGCTTTGCCGGCCTGTGCGGCGCGGCCGCTACAGTCGCCGGTCGGGGCGCGGCGCGGGATCGGCGCTCGTC
>NZ_JBKFBI010000119.1:0-19099 GCF_053346095.1 Methylobacterium sp. A52T
CGGCCGCCCGAGTCGCCTCCGCGCCGGGCCGGCCGGAATGGGGGACATCTCATGACATCTGCCGGTCCGCACCGCCGCGCCGTCGCGCTGGCCGCCCTGGCCGCCCTGGTTCTCGGAGCGCCGTTCCCCGGCACCGCCCGCGCGGCCGACCGGGAGGTCACCTTCGCCCACCAGGACATGGTGGTGCCGTTCCGCGCCCTGATGGCCTCCGGGGCGATCGAGAAGGCGACCGGCTACACGATCCACTGGCGCAAGTTCGGCGGCGGCGGCGACGTGATCCGCGCCATGGCCTCGGGCAGCGTCCAGATCGGCGAGGCGGGGTCGAGCCCGATCGCGGCGGCCGCCTCGCAGGGGCTCGACATCCAGCTGTTCTGGATCCTCGACGAGATCGCCGACGCCGAGCAGCTCGTGGCCCGCGCCGGCAGCGGCGTGACGGGCGTGGCCGACCTGCGCGGCAAGACGGTCGCGGTGCCGTTCGTGTCGACCGCGCATTACCAGCTGATCGCCGCCCTGGCGGAGGCCGGGCTGACGCAGGCCGACGTCCGGATCCTCAACATGCGGCCGCCCGAGATCGCCGCCGCCTGGGAGCGGGGCGACATCGACGCGACCTTCATCTGGGACCCGGTGCTCGCCCGGGTGAAGAAGTCCGGCACCGTGGTGGTCTCGGCCGGCGACCTCGCCCGCCGGGGCAAGGCGACCTTCGACGGCCTCGTGGTCGACCGGGCCTGGGCGGCGCGGAACCGGGACTTCCTGGTGACGCTCGTCCGGCTGATCGCCGCCCAGGACGCGGCCTACGCCGCCAGGCCCTGGACCGCCGACGCGCCGGAGGTGGCGGCGGTGGCCCGGATCAGCGGCTCGGCGCCCGCCGAGGTGCCCGCGAGCCTCGCGGCCTACCGGTTCCCGACCCTGGAGGCGCAGGCCTCCCCGGCCTGGCTCGGCGGCGGCGCCGCCAAGGCCCTCACCGAGACCGCCGCCTTCCTGAAGGCGCAGGGGCGCGTGCAGGCGCTGGCGCCCGACTACGCCCGGTTCGTCACGACGGAGGTCGTGGACGCGGCCCGGAAATAGCCTGTCCCCGGACCGGAGGGCCCATGATCGAGATCCGCAACCTGAGCGTCCGCTACGGGCAGCGCGCCGACGCGGTCGCCGCGCTGTCGGGGATCGACCTGACCATCGGTCCCGGGGAGTTCGTGGTGGCGCTCGGCGCCTCGGGCTGCGGCAAGACCACCCTGCTCTCGGCGATCGCTGGATTCCTGGCGCCCACCGAGGGCCGCATCCTCCTCGACGGCGCGCCGGTCCGGGGGCCGGGGGCCGAGCGGGGCGTGGTGTTCCAGCGCCACGCCCTGATGCCCTGGCTGGACGTCGCCGAGAACGTGGCCTTCGGACCGAAGATGCGGGGCGTGCCCCGGGCGGAGCGGCGGCGGATCGCCCTGGCGACGCTCGACCTTGTCGGCCTGCCCGACTGCGCCGACCGGAAGGTCTACGAGCTCTCGGGCGGGATGCAGCAGCGGGTCGGCCTCGCCCGGGCGCTCGCCGGAGACCCGCGCGCCCTGCTGATGGACGAGCCGCTCGGCGCGCTGGACGCCTTCACCCGCGAGCAGATCCAGGAGCTGATCCTCCGGATCTGGCACCGGACCGGCAAGATGGCCTTCTTCATCACCCACGACGTCGAGGAGGCGGTGTTCCTCGCCACCCGGCTGGTGATCATGAGCCCGCGGCCCGGCCGCATCGTCGAGACGCTGGACCTGCCCTTCTCCCGGGCGTTCGTCGAGGGCCGCGACGCGCGGGCCGTGAAGTCGGACCCCGCCTTCATCGCCGTGCGCGAGCGCGTGCTCGCGCGCATCCGCGGCGGCGCCCGCGGCGCCCGCCCCCCGGGGCGGGAGCGCGCGCCCGCGCCCCCCCGGGGCGGCGCCGGCGCGGCGCCCGAGGCCGTCCGATGAGCGGCCTGCCCCGCGCCGCGCCGGACGCGGTCCCGGACGCGGTCCCGGACGCGGTCCCGGACGCGGTGCCGGACGTGATCCCGGCCTCGGCTCCGGCCCCGCTGGCGCGCGCCGGAATCCGCCGCCGCGGGATCCTGGTGCCGGCGGTCAGCGCCGCCACGGTGCTGGCCGCCCTCGGCCTCTGGCTGGTCGCCACCCGTGCCGGCTGGGTGAAGCCGCTGTTCCTGCCGCCGCCGGAGGCGGTCCTGGCGGCCTTCGGTCAGGCCTGGCGCGGGGAGATCGACGGCGCCCCGCTCGGGCTCCACATCGGCGACAGCCTCCTGCGCGTCCTCGGCGCCTTCGCGCTCGCCGCCCTGGTGGGCATCCCGGTCGGGCTCGCGATGGGCACGAGCCGGATCGCCCGGGGCATCCTCGACCCGCCGATCGAGTTCTACCGGCCGCTGCCGCCGCTCGCCTACCTGCCCCTGATGATCATCTGGTTCGGGATCGGCGAGCTGTCGAAGGTGCTGCTGATCTTCCTCGCCTGCCTCGCCCCGGCGGCGCTCGCCGCGCGGGCGGGGGTGCGCTCCGCCTCGGTCGACCAGATCAACGCCGCGCGCGCCCTCGGGGCGAGCCGCTGGCAGGTCCTGCGCCACGTGGTCTTCCCGGCGGCGCTGCCGGAGATCCTGATCGGCCTGCGGATCGGCATGGGCGTGGGCTGGACCACCCTGGTGGCCGCCGAGATGGTGGCGGCCCAGGCCGGGCTCGGCCAGCTCGTCCTCAACGCCTCCAATTTCCTGCGCACCGACGTGGTGGTGATGGGCATCCTGCTGATCGGCCTGTTCGCGGGCCTGTTCGAGCTCGGGATGCGGGGCCTGGAGCGCGTGCTGGTGCCCTGGAAGGGCCGACACTAGCGCCGCCGCAGCACCCGCTTGAGCCGGCTGCCCGCGTGCGGATCGACGTAGTGCAGCAGGGCCGTGGCCCGGATCGCGTCGGACGCGCAGGGCTCGTTCGTGTGCAGCGAGCGGTAGCCCCAGAAGAAGTACAGGCTTCCCGGCTTCAGCGACATGCGGATCACGCGGTCGCTGCCGCGGTCGTAGGCGCGGGTCAGGAGTTTCTGCGCGAGCGGATTGTCGACCAGTGCCTTGTCGACGAGGTTGCGGAGGTAGCTCCGACGCAGTGCGCGGGTGTTCGGGTGGATGATCAGGCGCCCCGGAGAGCCGTGGTCCGGCATGGTGACGGGGACGAGGGCCGTGAGCACGTAGGAGTCGAAGTGGAAGCGCATCGAGTGCGTCCTGGCGCCACGTCCCGCCAGACAGCGCAGGATCTGGTAGTAGCCGACATCCGGCGCGGGCCGTCCCACGGCGCTCTCGTAGATGCCGCGGCACAGGGCGTTGAAGGTCGGGTCGTCCGGCAGGGCGGCCAGGAACGTGCCGCCGAGATCCTTCGTCCCGGTGAAACCCGCGTACTCACCGCCCTTCGCGGCGACCGCCCGCGCGACGAAAGCCTGCGCGACGCGCAGGTCCTCCGGGCTCACGTAGTCCTCGAGAACCGCGTAGCCCTGTGACGTGATCTGCTGCGCGATCGCCCCCGCCACGGCGCCGGAGGGGACCTTGAACATGTAGCTCATGGGACCGAACCTTGCCGACCCGAGCCAGACGACACCTGAGAGCCGGTCCGAACGCCATCGAGCGCACGATCTGAGCCGATAGAGCCGGATTAGTCAATCATTCAGCAGGGCAAATAGCTGCACAAGATGGCGCAAGTTGCGCCATTACTGCACAGGCCGCCGGGACGAAGGGGGCTACGGGTTCACGGCGCGGCGGCGGATGGGTCCGCGCGGAGATTCTGCGGATCGGAGGAACCGGCCGGCCCGCGCGCGGCTCTGCATCCACGTCCGCGTCCCGACAAGATGTGGGGCCCACCAGGCAGCGGACGTGGAGGTCGGCAGAACCAACCCGTCCTTGATCGCGTCGGCCCGCTCGCCGGTCGCCCTCATTTGATGCGCTCGCTGCGCTGACGAACCGCGTCCAGCGCCCGCGCGGACGCGCAGGGCGCGCACGCTCCGGCCCGGACCGGGACGTCCCGGGCCCCTCGGCCTGCATGCGGGGCTTGGACGCGGGGCCTCGCCCCGTCCCCGCCGGCGGAGTCAGGTGTCGGCCAGTGGAGGGACGGCACGTCGCGGCGGCCAGCAGAAGAAAATTCCCTTCGAGTCCGCCGCTCAACTCTGACGGAAGCCTAGGGCGGGCGAACCGGGCACGGCGAGACAACACATATATTTGAATACAAGATCTTTACGGGAATTTGTATTAGGCTATAACGGATTTTGCAGGATCACAATCGTCGCGCAGCGTCGCCTCTGGTTGCGGTGAGATCGGGGAGGTCTCGGATGGACCACGCGGACGACGTCGTATCCGAGGCGGCGCTCGTCGCGGCGCTCGAAGCCTCGGGCGGCGTCGGCTTCTGGATGTGGGACATCCTCCGGGACGAGGCGCGGGCCGATCCGGTGAGCGCCCTGCTGTTCAACATCAGCCCGGCCCGGTCGCGGGTCGGGGTCAGCCTCGCGGAGCTCCTGAAGGCCGTCCATCCGGACGATCAGCCCCACATCTCGCAGGTCATTCTGGACTGCGTCCGGACCGGCGGCTCCTACACGGCGGAGTACCGCGTCTGCTCGCCGGAGGGGCGGCTGCGGTGGCTGTTCACCCGCGGGCACTTCTACCTGGACCAGGACGGGCGGCCGACCACCGGACGGGGCGTGATCGTCGAGATCTCGGACAGCAAGGCGGCCGGCGCGGCTTTCGCGGAGCGCGACGGGGACACGATCGACGACGCCCTCAGCCGCACCGCCGACCTCTGCCTGTCGCTGCACAACACGGTCTCGGTGCTCGGCGACACCGCCCTCGTGGCGCTGACCGAGACGCTGCTCCTCGAGATCGGCAAGCGCCTCGCGGAGCGCCAGCGCGCCGAGCGCAGCGGCGGCCTGCACTGAGCGGGACAGCTGCCGGAGGTCGCGGATCGTCCGGCCCCACCGGGAGCGGCGGCCCCCGCGCGCGCGACCCCGGTCCATCGACCTCCTCCAAATCCGCGCCGCCGTGCGGCGGGCGTCCCGGGAGGGCGATACGGGAGGAGACGCGCCTGCACGGCGCCGCGGGGCCGGGCGACCCCGCGCCTGCGACCTTCCGACCGGAACTTGGCCGTGCGGCACCCGTGTTTGCCGGTTGAATGAGCCCAGCGCTCACAACTGCTGAGAGGTGAACGCCATGACCATGGACGCCCGCGAGATCTACGTCACGGCCCTGAAGAACACCCATGCTGTGGAGATGCAGGCGCTGCAGATCATGGAGCGGCAGGTCGAGCGCCTGGAGCGCTACCCCGAGATGGAGCAGGCCCTGCGCCGCCACATCGAGGAGACGCACGGGCAGCGCCACCGGCTGGAGGAGGCGCTCCAGAGCCTGGGCGACAGCCCCTCGACCCTCAAGGAGGGCTTCCTGGGCTTCGTCGGCAACATGATGGCGCTGGGTCACACGCCGGCGCAGGACGAGATCCTGAAGAACACCTACGCCAACCACGCCTTCGAGAATTTCGAGATCGCCGCCTACGAGTCGCTGCTCACCATCGGCGACGCCGCCGGCCAGCAGGGCCACCGGACGGCGTTCGAGCAGTCCCTGAAGGAGGAGCAGGCCATGGCGGAGGCGGTGCGCAAGCTGATCCGCCCGACCACCGAGCGCTACCTCTCCCTGACGGTATCCGGCGCCAAGGCCGACCGCTGAGGTCCCGCCGTCCCCGCCCCGAGACCGGGCGGGGACGGCCTCCGCGCCCACCTTCGCCCGCTACCCGAGCCCCGCTGACCCGGTCTGATCGCGCGCCCATGGACATCGGAAGCCGCCCCTCGACGGACAGTCCCCGGCCGGGGCCGGAAACCGCCGGCGGGGCCCTGGGGAGGGGGTGCGTCCACCTCTGCGTGGACATGCAGCGCATGTTCGCCGAGCCCACCGACTGGCAGACCCCGTGGATGAACCGCGTCCTGCCCCATGTCTGCCGCCTCGCGGCGGCGCATCCGGAGCGGACCGTCTTCACCCGCTTCATCCCGGCCGCCCGGCCGGGCGAGGGCCGCGGGACCTGGGCGACCTACTCGCGGCGCTGGGCCGGCATGACCCGGGAGCGCCTCGATCCGGGCCTGATCGACCTCGTCCCGGACCTCGCCCGACTGGCCCCACCCGCCGAGATCGTCGACAAGACCGTCTACTCGCCCTGGCTGGAGACGGGTCTCGACGCGCGCCTGCGCGCGCGCGGGGTCGACACGCTGATCGTCACGGGCGCCGAGACCGACGTCTGCGTGCTGGCCGCCGTGCTCGGCGGAGTCGATCTCGGCTACCGGATCGTGCTGGCCACCGACGGCCTGTGCAGCTCCTGCGACGAGGCGCACGACGCCCTCCTGCTGATGTACCGGATGCGCTACGGCCACCAGGTCGAGACGATGACGACCGCCGAGATCCTCGACCGCTGGCACTGAGCCGGCCGCGCGCCCTCCCGTCGCGCCCGAGCATCCGCCCTGTAATGGCCAAGCTCAAGGCGAGTTCTCGGCCCGGCTCCGCCGGCGACTCCGGCTCACGAACACTCGATCCGTGCGGCCGCGCACGCGAAAAACAGTCGCGGCGCATGAACCGGTGGCCGGTGAGACCGTTATGTTCCTGAACAGGGTTCCGGAGGAAAGGTTATGGCCAAGCACGAGATCCTCGGCTACTTCGAGCACCGCCGCGACGGGGCCTGGGTCTGCGTCCGTCCCTTCACCCTGACCACGCGCGACGCGAGCGTCGACATCCGCCAGGGCATGCGCTTCGACTACGGCAAGCGCGTCGGGGGCGTCGATCTGGCCGAGTACCTCGAGCGCCTGGGCTCGCAGTTCGGCTCCTGAGGCGCGGTCACGCGCGAACCGCATATCGCAGAGCCTTCGACGCGGCGCCGGGCGTGACCCCTGCGCCGCGCTTCGTCGTTCCGGGCGCCGCTCAGGCGCCGCCCCACTGCATCGTCAGGCCGCCGTCGACCACCAGGGTGTGGCCGGTGACGTAGGCGGCGTCCTCCGAGGCGAGGTAGAGGATCGCCCGGGCGATCTCCTCGGGCTGGCCGGCCCGGTGCCACGGGATCCGCTCCAGGGACTGTTCGAGAACCTCCGGCTTCTCGAACCGGTCGGCGATCATCGGCGTCTCGATCAGGCCCGGGGCGACGGAGTTGACGTTGATCCGGTCAGCCGCGAGCTCGCGCGACAGGGACCGGCAGAGGGAGCCGAGCCCGGCCTTCGACATGCCGTAGGGGGCGCTCTCCGGCGTGGGCAGGTGCTGGGCCACGGAGGAGACGAACACGATCTTGCCGTTGCCGCCCTGGGCCCGGCGCATCCGGATGAAGGGGCGGGCGCAGAACAGCGGCCCCATGAGGTTCACCCGCAGGATCCGCTCCAGGACCGCGTCGTCCATCTCGGCGACCGGCATACCGCTCATGGCCTGCCCGGCATTGGCCACGAGGATGTCGAGGGTGCCGAACTCGCTGCCGATGCGGTCGAAGGCCGCCGTGACCGCCGCCGGGTCGCCGACGTCGAGCTGGAGCACCAGCGCCCGCCGGCCCGCGGCCTCGACCCGCGCGGCGGTCTCCCGGATGCCCTCCGCGTCGCTGTGGTAGGTGATGGCCACGTCGGCGCCCGCGCGGGCCAGCAGTTCCGCGGTCGCCTGGCCGATGCCGGAATCGGCCCCGGTGACCAGGGCGCGGGTGTCGGTGAAGCGCATCGCGGATCTCTCGCTGGCGCCGCCGTCGCGGCGGGGTGCCTGGGCAATGGGCGTCGCCCGGGCCGGTTCCGGGCGCGCGCAGCCGCCGCAGGGGAACCCGATCCGGGTTCGCGTCTTTGACGCCCCGCCGCCGCATGGCCTAGTGAGGTCGCATGTCCCTCGAAGATACGACCCGCTCGCTCGCGGAGGAGTGCGCGCCCGACACGCGGAGCCGCATCCTCGCGACGGCGGGCACGTATTTCCGCGAAATCGGCTACCAGAAGACGACCGTGGCCGATATCGCCCGGACGCTGAAGATGAGCCCGGCCAACGTCTACCGCTTCTTCGAGTCGAAGAAGGCGATCAACGAGGCGGTGCTGGAGCGGCTGATCGGCGAGAGCGAGGCGGTGATCCTCGGCATCGCCGACCGGCCGGGCCTCGACGCCACCGCGCGCCTCGCGGCGGCGATCGAGGCCCTGCATCGCGACTCCACCCGGCGCTGCGAGACGTTTCCCCGCCTGCACGAGATGATCGAGGCGGCGATGGCGGAGAGCTGGGACGTCTGCCGCCACCACGTCGCCCGGATCACCGCCGGGTTCGAGCGGATCATCCGGGACGGGGTGGCGCGGGGCGAGTTCGAGGCGGCCGATCCCGCCGAGGCGGCCGCCTGCGTCCACGTCGCCATCGCCCGCTACACCCACCCGCTGCTGGTGGGCTGCTCCACCCTCCAGCCGGTGCCGCCCATGGCGGCGATGACGGCGTTCCTGCTGCGGAGCCTCGCGCCGCGCGGGCCGCTCCCGTAGCGCGCCGCCGCCTACTCGGAGGCCGGTCCCGCCTCCGGCGCCGGCTCGGAGGCGCTGGGCTGCGGCCCGTCATAGCCCTCGATCACCAGGATCTCGGCCTCGACGCCGCCGCGCTGCTTGGCCTTGGCGGCCTGGTAGAGGTCGGAGTTCCAGCAGGCGAGGGCGTCGGCGTAGCTCGGGAACTCGATCACCACGTTGCGGGACCGGGCCGGGCCCATCACCGCCTCGTGGGCGCCGCCGCGCACGAGGAACCGGCCGCCGAACTTGGCGAAAGCCGCGCCGTTGGCCGCCACGTAGTCCTTGTAGGCCTCCGCGTCGCGGACATCGACCCGCGCGATCCAGTAGCCCTTGGTCATGCTGCGTCTCCTGCCCTGCGGAGCGAAGTGGGACCGCTCCGCCCGAAGGCAATCCCGCTCGGATCAGGCGAGGTCCGCCACGATCGCCCGCGCCACCGCGCGGGGGTCGGCGGCGCCGGTGATCGGGCGCCCGACCACCACGTGGTCGATCCCGGCCCGGCGGGCATCGCCCGGCGTCATGACCCGCTTCTGGTCGCCGGCCTCGGCGCCCGCCGGGCGGATGCCCGGGGTGACGATCAGCCGGTCCGGACCGACGACGCGCCGGACCGCGCCCGCCTCGGCGGCCGAGCAGACGAGGCCGTCGATGCCGATCTCGGCCGCCTGCGCGGCGCGCTTGGCGACGAGCTCCGCCACCGGCAGGCCGTAGCCGGCCTCCGCGGCGTCGGCGTCGTCGTAGGAGGTGAGCACCGTCACGGCGAGGATCCTGAGCCCCGCGCCCCGGCCGCGGACCGCCGCCCGCATGGTCTGCGGGTAGGCGTGCACGGTGAGGAAGGTGGCGCCGGAGCCCGAGGCCGAGCGCACGCCCTCCTCGACGGTGTTGCCGATATCGTGGAGCTTCAGGTCGAGGAAGACCTTGAGCCCGCGGGCCGCCAAGCGCTCGGCCAGGGCGAGGCCGCCCGCGTAGCCGAGCTGGTAGCCGATCTTGTAGAAGGTCGCGGCGTCGCCGATCCGGTCGATCAGCGCCTCGGCGGCCTGCACGCTCGGCAGGTCGAGGGCCACGATCAGGCGGTCGCGGGGGTCGGCAATCTCGGTCATCGGCGCGTCCTTCGGGGGTCGCGGCACGGATCACGGGCCGGCGATGCCTGTCAATGCGGGCGGGTTCGGGCGACGCCGCCCCCGACCTGCCGTCCCCGACCTGCCGTGCGCGCCCCGACCCGCGCGCCGTCCTTGCGAGCGCAGCGAAGCAACCCAGGGCGGCACGCCGGTCTCGGATTCGATGCGTCGCTGGATTGCTTCGCTGCGCTCGCAAAGACGGGCGCGACCCGTCAGTCCCGAGGGATATGGGATGCGCATGTCGTCGCTGTCGGGACGAGACCCCGACGGCCCCTCATCCCGCCATCACCCCGCCATCACCCGCGCCACCTCGGCGCGCAGCACCGGCAGCAGCTCCGCCTCGAACCAGGGCTCGCGCTTCAGCCAGCCGTTGTTGCGCCAGGACGGGTGGGGCAGGGGCAGGACCCGGGGGCGGCGCGGCTCGGCCAGGATCTCCCGCCAGCGCCGCACCGTCCCGGTGAGGCCGCCCTCCATCCGTCCGAGGTGCCAGCCCTGCGCGTACTGGCCGATCACCAGGATCAGCTCCAGGTCCGGCAGGCCGGAGAAGAGTTCCGCCCGCCAGCGCTCGGCGCATTCCCGGCGGGGCGGCCGGTCGCCGCCCTTGGCGTCGAGGCCGGGGAAGCACGACCCCATCGGCACGATGGCCACCCGGGCGGGATCGTAGAACCGCGCCTCGTCGAGGCCGAGCCAGGCGCGCAGCCGCACGCCCGACGGGTCGGTGAAGGGCTGCCCGGTGCGGTGGGCGCGGGTGCCGGGGGCCTGGCTGGCGATGCAGAGGCGGGCCGTGGCCGAGCCCTGGACGATCGGCCGGGGCTCCTGGGGCAGGGGCGGCCCGTAGCGCGGCGTGTCGCGGCAGAGGCGGCAGGCGCGCAGGCGCGCGGCGGTGTCGTCGAAGGCGGGCATGGCCCGGAGATGGCGTCGCGGCGCGCGAAAAAGAAACGGCGCGGTGTCGCGCCGCGCCGTCGTCAGTCGGGTCTCTTGCCTTGGGGGGAAGGCCCACACTTCCTAAGCCGATCCGGGCCGGCGGAACGTGCGTTTCCTCACGCGCCCTTCACGCCGGAGAGGTCGAGCGGTAGCGAGCGCAGGCGCCGGCCGGTCGCGGCGAAGACCGCGTTGGCGATCGACGGCCCGAGCACGGGCACGCCCGGCTCACCGATCCCGGTGGGCGCCGCCTGGCTCGGCACGATGTGCACTTCCACCTTCGGCATCTCGCTCATCCGGGTCGGCTCGTAGGCGTCGAAATTGTGCTCCTGCACCTGCCCGTCCTTGAGGGTGATGCGGTTGCGCAGCACCGCCGACAGGGCGAAACCCACCGCGCCCTCGACCTGCGCGCGGATCACGTCCGGGTTGACCGGAACGCCGACATCCACTGCCGCCACGATCCGGTTGACGCGGATCGCGGCGTCGTGCGCCGTGACGTCGGCCACCATGGCGACGTAGGAGCCGAAGGATTCGTGGACCGCCACCCCGAGGCCGCGGCCCCGGTCCTGCGGCCTGGCGCTCCAGCCGGCCTTCTCGGCGGCGAGCTTGAGCACGCCGGACAGCCGCGGCGCCTGGGTCAGGAGGGAGAGCCGGTAGGCCACCGGATCGACGCCCGCGGCATGGGCCAGCTCGTCGATCATCACCTCCATCACGTGGGCCGTGTGGGTGTGGCCGACCGAGCGCCACCACAGGACCGGCACGCCCTCGCGGCCGTTATGGACGCCGAACCGGTAGGCCGGCAGCGCGTAGGCGGTGTCGGAGGCGCCCTCCACGGTGGTGGCGTCGATGCCGTTCTTGACGATCATCGCCTCGAAGGGCGAGCCGATCATGATCGACTTGCCGACCATCACGTGGTCCCAGCCGACCACCGCGCCCTTGCCGTCGATGCCGGCCCGGACCCTGTGCAGCACGGTCGGGCGGTAATAGCCGCCGGCCATGTCGTCCTCGCGGGTCCAGACGAGGTGGAGCGGGGCCTTCTCGCCGGACGCCTTGAAGACGGTGGCGGTTTCCGCGAGGTAGTCGGCGGTGGGCGTCGCCCGGCGCCCGAACGAGCCGCCGGCCCAGTTGCTGTGCAGCCGGACCCGGTCGGCCGTCACGCCGAGGATCGCCGCCATGGTGGCCTGCTCGACGGTCTGGAACTGGAAGCCCGCGTAGACGTCGTAGCCGCCGTCGGACCCCTTCTCGATCGTGGCGTTCAGGGGCTCCATCGCCGCGTGGGCGAGGTAGGGGAAGGTGAACTCGGCCTCGACGACCTTGGCGGCTCCCTTGAGCGCCGCCTGCGGGTCGCCGCGCTCGGAGGCCGTCAGGCCGGGACCCTTGGCGCGCTCCCGGTACTCGGCCAGGATCGCGTCGGACGAGCGGGTCTCGGCGGTGCTGTCGTCCCAGGCGACGGTCAGCGCCTCGCGGCCCTTCATGGCCGACCACGTGTCGCGGGCGATCACCGCCACGCCGGTCGGCACCTGCACCACGTCGAGGACGCCCGCGACCTTCCGGGCGGCCGCAGCGTCGAAGCTCTTCACGGTGGCGCCGAAACGCGGCGCCCGGGCGACGAGGGCCGTGACCTGGTTCGGGCGGCGGATGTCGAGGGAGTAGACCGCCGTGCCGTTCGTCTTGGCGACGGAATCGAGGCGCGGCACCGTCTGGCCGATCAGCGTCCACTCGCTCGGGTCCTTGAGCCGCGGCTCGGAGGGCACCGGCAGCGAGGCGGCCGAGGCGGCGAGCTCCCCGAACCGGGCCTGCCGGCCGGACGGGGCGTGGCGCACGAGACTGTCGGCGACCGTGATCTCGGAGACCGGCACCTTCCAGCGGAAGGCGGCCTCGGCCATCAGCATCTCGCGGGCGGCGGCGCCGGCCTTGCGCAGCTGGAACCAGGAATTGGCCACCGCGGTCGAGCCGCCGGTGCCCTGGATCGGGCCCATCAGGGTGTTGTTGTAGAGCGCCGCGTCGGCGGGCGCGAACTCGGTGCGGACGTGTCGCCAGTCGGCGCCGAGCTCGTCGGCCAGGATCGTGGCGAGCCCGGTCGTGTTCCCCTGGCCCATGTCGAGGTGCTTGATCACCACCGTGACGGTGTCGTCCGCGCCGATCCGCACGAAGGCGTTGGGCTGCGCCTTCACGTCGGCGAGGTTCGGGCCGGGCGCGGCGCGGGCGGGTTTCGGGTCGAGCCGGAACGCGACCACGAGGGCGCCGGCGGCCGCGAGCAGGCCGCGGCGGCTCGGACGGACGGGGAGGGGGCTCGGTCGACGGGCGTTCAGCATGGCGGCGAGGCTCCGGTCGGGACCGCGGGGCAGGGCGGAGGAAGGTGGGCGCCGGGACGGTTCAGGCGAGGCTGCGCGCGGCTTCGTGAATCGCCGCGCGGATGCGCTGATAGGTGCCGCAGCGGCAGATGTTGCCGTCCATGGCGCCGTCGATGTCGGCGTCGGTGGGCTTGGCGTTGCCCGCGAGCAGGCCGATCGCCGACATGATCTGGCCGGACTGGCAGTACCCGCACTGGACCACGTCGAGCTTGCGCCAGGCCGCCTGGACGGCCTCGGCCACCCGGCCCGACACGCCCTCGATGGTCGTCACCTGCGCCGCGCCGACATCGCCCAGGCGCGTCTGGCAGGCCCGGACCGGCTGGCCGTCGAGGTGGACCGTGCAGGCGCCGCACTGCGCGATGCCGCAGCCGTACTTGGTGCCGGTGGCGTCGAGCCGGTCGCGCAGCACCCAGAGCAGGGGCATGTCGGGATCGGCGTCGATCGCGTGCGCGACGCCGTTGACGGTGAGATTCGGCATGGTCGGCGACCCTCTCTCGACGCGCGTGTCCGGGCGCCCCGGATCGCGGCGTGCGACCGCGCTCGGGCCGGCGGGCCTCCACCCGAGACTAGCGGGCGCCGGCCCCGACACGATGTGCGGCACCGCACGTCGATCCGGCGGCAGGACAGTCTCGATACAGCCCGCGATGCTTAAGATTGCAGGGATGTCGGCAGCCGCTTCTTAACATATCCGCCCCATCCTCACGGAGTGCTTCCCCGCCACCGCCGCCCGTCCGCGCATTCGAGCCGAGTTTGAAGACGCGCATGTCCGATCTCACCGTCGAGATGGTCCAGCGCGGTCGCGGCCCCTCGACGGAGGAGGCGGCGCGCCGCCGCGGGGTCGCCCGGGAAATCCGCTCGGCCCGGGAGAAGCTGACCTCGCGGACCGGCCTCGAACGGGCCTTCGACTACGAATTGCTGCGCCACTACGCCCAGTACCGGGTCGGCGCGGGCATCCCGCTGGTGGGGTTCGCGGCGGTGCTGGCCGCGGCGTCGACCTTCTGGATCGCGCCGCCGGTGGCGGCGATCTGGGCCCTCGGCGTGGTCCTGATGATCTCGCTCAACACGACGTTGAGCCGGCGCTTCCTCCGCGCCGACCCGGCGACGATCCCGCTCGCCCGCTGGCGCCGCCGCTTCCTGGTCGGCGAGGTGCTGCAGAGCCTGTCGTGGGCCGCCATGATCGGGCTCGGAACCACCGGCGGCTGGACCTTCGCGCTGTTCGGCCTCGTCATCGCCTCCGCGGTCACCACCATGCTGGCCGCGACGGTGCCGCTCGCCGCCGTCGCCGCCCTGGTGCCGCTGGCCCTCGCCACCGCCTCGCTCGCGGCCTTCTCCCGCGGGATGGACCTGCTGATGCTGGTGGTCATGGCCGGCGGCGCGCAGGTCTTCTTCCTCGGCCTGTCCCGCCGCCTCTACACCTCGACGGTGGGCGCCCTGCGCTCCCGCGCCGAGAAGGACGCGGTGTTCGGCGAGCTGGAGCAGGCCAAGGCCAATTCGGACGAGGCCCGCCGCCGGGCCGAGGAGGCCAACCTCGCCAAGTCGCGCTTCCTCGCCACGATGAGCCACGAGCTGCGCACGCCGCTCAACGCCATCCTGGGGTTCTCGGAGGTGATGAAGAACGAGGTGTTCGGCACCCATACGGCGCCGTCCTACCGGGAATACTCCCACGACATCCACGACAGCGGGATGCACCTCCTGAACCTGATCAACGAGATCCTCGACCTGTCGCGGATCGAGGCGGGGCGCTACGAGCTCAACGAGGAGCCGGTGCAGCTCGCCCACGTGGTCGAGGAGTGCCGCCACATGATGGGCCTGCGGGCCAAGGCGAAGAACCAGACCTTCCACGACCTCGTCGACGGCTCGCTGCCGCGGCTCTGGGCCGACGAGCGGGCGCTGCGCCAGATCGTCCTGAACCTTTTGTCGAACGCCGTGAAGTTCACCCCCCCGGGCGGCGAGATCTGGCTGAAGGTCGGCTGGACCGCCTCGGGCGGGCAGTACGTCTCGGTGAAGGACAGCGGCCCGGGCATCCCCGAGGACGAGCTCGGCACGGTCCTGTCCTCGTTCGGGCGCGGCTCGCTCGCGATCAAGACCGCCGAGCAGGGCTCCGGCCTCGGCCTTCCGATCGTGAAGGGCCTCGTGGAGCTGCACGGCGGGCAGTTCCAGCTGTCCTCCAAGCCCCGCGAGGGCACCGAGGTGGTGGTGACCCTGCCGGCCGCCCGGGTCATGGACACGCTGCCGCCGGTCGAGGTCGAGCCGGACTTCGTGGGCCCCGTGCGCGGCCCCCTCAACCGCGCCGCCTGAGCGGCCCGTCGGGCCGCGCGCCCCGGCTCAGCCGAGACCGCCGAGGGCGCAGACCCGCGCCCACTCGGCCTCGGTCACCGGCTGCACCGACAGCCGGGAATTGTTGACCAGCACCATGTCGGCGAGCGCCGCGTCGGCCTTGATCGCCTCGAGCGTGACCGGGCTCGGCAGCGCCCGCACGGCCCTGACGTCGACCATGCCGAAGCGGCCGGTCTCGTCGGTGTGGTCGGGATAGTAGGCGCGGATCACCGCCACGATGCCCACCACCGCCTTGCCCTCGTTCGAGTGGTAGAAGAAGCCCTCCTCGCCGACCTGCATGGCCATCAGCTGCTTCTTGGCGAGGTGGTTGCGCACGCCGTTCCAGTGCGTGCCGGCCTCCCCGGCCGCGACCTGCTGATCCCACGACCAGGTCGCGGGCTCGGATTTGAACAGCCAGTACGCCATCGCTGAAGTCCCAGTAGACCGCCCGGCCGGGCGGCGCGCCCCGCCATAGCCCAGCTTCGCATCCCGGGAACAGGCCGGTCCGGCCCCGGCCGCGCGCGGGACCGGCGGCCAAGCAGAACCCGCGTAGAACGCCGCAGCTCTGCTATCGCGAGCCTTGGGCAAATATTAAATTCTGCATGCAAATAGCCGTATAGCGCGTCACGCACCAATCGCCGGTTGCAAACATGATCTCAGTCATCGGTTGTTTTATCGGTGAACACAACCTGTGGCTGGTAGGCCTCGCGGCCCTGGTCTGCGCGCTGGCGAGCGGCACCGCGATCGAGCTTCTCACCCATGCCGGCCGGACCGGCGGCCGCGGCCGCTACGTCTGGGTCGCGGTGGCCGCCGCCGCCGGGGGATCGGGGATCTGGGCGACGCATTTCCTGGCGATGCTCGCCTTCGAGCCCGGGCTGCCGTCGGGCTACGGCGTCGGGCTGACGCTCCTCTCCTACGTGGACGCCGTCGCGATCACCGGGCTCGGCTTCGCCCTGGCCGTCTCCGGCCGGGCGGTCCAGGCGGGCCTCGGCGGCGCCGTGGTCGGCGGCGGCATCGCGACGATGCACTACACCGGCATGGCCGCCTATCAGGTGGCGGGGCACCTCGCCTGGACTCCCGCGCTGGTCGTGGTCTCGGTCGGCCTCGGGGCGGGGCTCGGCGCCGCCGCCCTGGTGGTCGGCCTGTCGGCCACCACCGTCCGGGGTCGGTACGGCGGCGCCGCGCTGCTGATCCTGGCGATCTGCGGCCACCACTTCGCCGGCATGGGCGCGGTGACCCTGCATCCCGACCCCACCGTGGCGATCCCCTCGGGCGCGCTCCGGAGCGGGTGGCTCGCCGCGGCCGTGACGGTGGCGAGCTTCCTGATCCTGCTGCTCGCCGGCGCCGCCCTCGTGGTCGACCTGCGCGAGCGCCGCCGCGCCGACCTCGAGCGCGAGCGCCTGCGCAGCCTCGCCAACGCGGCCGTGGAGGGCCTCGTCGTCTGCCGCGGCGGCGAGATCGTCAGCGCCAACGAGGCCTTCGCCCGGCTCGCGGGCCTGGAGGCGGCCCTCCTGACGGGCCGGAGCCTCAGCGCCTACCTGCCGGACCTCGTGCCCGGCGCCGGGACGGCCGACCAGCCCCTGGAGACCGAACTCGTCCCGGCGGCGGGCGCCCCCATTCCCGTCGAGGTGATCATGCGCCCGGTCGCCGAGTACGGGCGCCTGCCGCACCACGCCGTGGCGGTGCGCGACCTGCGCGCCCGGCGCCGGGCCGAGAGCGAGATCCACTACCTCGCCCACCACGACGCGCTCACCGGCCTCGCCAACCGCACGAGCTTCCACGCCCGGCTCGAGCGCGCGATGCGCGCCGCGGACGCCCAGGGCGGCCGGCTCGCGGTGCTGTGCCTCGACCTCGACCGCTTCAAGGAGGTCAACGACCTGTTCGGGCACGCCGCCGGCGACGCGATGCTGCGCGACCTCGCGCTGCGGGTCGGCGGTCTCCTCGACGCCGAGCAGCTGATGGCGCGGCTCGGCGGCGACGAGTTCGCCATCCTGACGCCGCAGGCGGAGGGACAGGGGGAGGGACGGGCCGAGCGGCTGGCCGCGCGGATCCTCGCCACCCTGGCGGCGGTGCCGGCCGCCTCCGGCCCGGTGATCGCCACCAGCATCGGCATCGCGGTCTATCCCGACGACGCCGCGGACCTGCGCGCGCTCCTGAGCCACGCCGACGCCGCCCTCTACCGGGCCAAGAGCGAGGGGCGCGGCACCTGCCGGCGCTACGACGCCAGCATGGGCGCCGAGATCCGCGACAGGCGCCAGCTCGAGCACGACCTCCGCCACGCGGTGGCGCGGGGCGAGCTGGAGCTCGTCTACCAGCCGCAGAGCCAGATCGAGTCCGGCACGGTCACGGGCTTCGAGGCGCTGCTGCGCTGGCACCATCCGGACAGGGGCGGCATCTCACCGGCCGTGTTCGTCCCGATCGCCGAGGAGACCGGGGCGATCCTGGAGATCGGCGCCTGGGTGCTGCGGGAGGCCTGCCGGGCGGCGGCCGGCTGGCCGAACCCGCTGGCGATCGCCGTCAACGTCTCGGCGGTGCAGCTGCACAACCCGCACTTCGTCGCGTTCGTCCACGGGACCCTGTACGAATCCGGATTGCGGGCGGAGCGCCTGGAGATCGAGATCACCGAGACCGCGCTGATCCGGGATCCGGCCCGGGCGCTCCTCACCCTGCGCCAGCTCAAGGCCCTCGGCGTGCGGATCGCCATGGACGATTTCGGCACCGGCTACTCGTCGCTGTCGAACCTGCGCGCCTTCCCGTTCGACCGGATCAAGATCGACGGCTCGTTCATCAGGGCGGTCCACAGCAACCCGCAGGGGGCCGCGATCGTGCGCTCCGTCCTGGGGCTGGGGCGCGGCCTCGGGCTCGCCGTGGTGGCGGAGGGCGTGGAGACCGCCGAGGAGCTGTCCTTCCTGGCCGGCGAGCAGTGCCACCTCGCCCAGGGCTACCTGCTGGGCCGGCCGGCGCCGATCGCGCGCTTCGCGGCCCACACCCACGGCCCAGGACATGGCCAAGGACATGGACAAGGCCACGCTGTGCCGGCGGCCTCGGTGGCGTGACGAGGGTTGCAGGCCGGGGCCGGCGCTCAGTCGGTCTCCCCGCGCAGCGGACGGGCCAGCAGGCCGGCGATCACGTCGTCGACGCTGGCGGTGCCCGCCACGATGGCGGCGGCGGGCGCCGCCCCCCGCCTCTCGGTGCCCCCCGCGGCCCGCCGCCCCCCCCCCGCCGCGGCCGTGAACGCCCCCTCGGCGAGCTTGCCGCCCGCGGCCTCGGCCGGGCTCGCCCCGGCGCCGAGGCGCTGGCCGAAGGCGAAGTTGCGCGATTGCGGCGAGGAGGCGGTGAGCACGAGGTCGCCGAGGCCGGAGAGCCCCATCAGCGTCTCGGGCCGGCCCCCGAAGGTGCGGGCGAAGCGCATCAGCTCGGCGAAGGCCCGGGCGATCAGCGCCGCCCGGGCGCTCTCGCCGAGCCCGCGCCCGGCCACGATCCCGCAGGCGATGGCGAGCACGTTCTTGCCGGCGCCGCCGATCTCGACGCCGCGCACGTCGTCGGTGTGGTAGAGGCGGAAGCTCGGTCCCGACAGCAGCGCGCTCAGGGCGGCGGCGCGGCCGGCATCGGCCGCCGCCAGGGTCACGGCCGTGGGCAGGCCGCGGGCGACGTCGATCGCGAAGCTCGGGCCGGACAGGACCGCCACGGGCGTTCCCGGCGGCAGGACCTGCTCGGCCACCGCGCTGAGGAAGCTGTCGCTGCCGCGCTCGATCCCCTTGGCGCAGAGGATGACCGGCCCGGCCGTCGCCAGGGGTCCGCGCAGGGATTCCAGCACGCCGCGCACGGTCTGGGCGGGCACGACCAGGAGCGTCGCCCGGGCACGGGCGGGGGGGGGGGGGCCGGCCCGCCCCCCCCCTGCCG